>CALGIA010000182.1 GCA_937916005.1 uncultured Rhodospirillaceae bacterium | reverse complement strand
AGACGCGCCAGCGCCGGTGACTCTTCCGGCCCCGCAAGATATTCGATGGTCGGCGCCGACAGGCTGATGATCTGCTGATAGTCGTCGCCGAACTGGTCCAGCATTCTCATCCGGGCATCCATGTCGTACAGCACCGGAATGTTCAGCCAGCGCTTGATCGGTCCCGTATCGGTCAGCACTTCCTGCATCCGCTCGAAAAAAGGAACCGGAAAGACATGGTTGAAGATGTCGAGTTTCATGAAATTCTCCCTAGGGCATTGATGGATTTCGTCGAAATTAGACGGAACCTAACGGATTACACGGTCATGGGAAAGTCAGAGATTGACCCGGACGTCATCTGGCGCAATTCTATTGGAAATACGGATAATAACCGGCGTTTGTGAGTTCCCCTGAAGGAGGCTGCGCGCAGCCGTGGACCAACGGAAAGCCATCGCCGCGGAATTGCCGCGATTGAGACGTTACGCCCGGGCGCTTCAGCGCGACCCAGGGGCCGCGGATGATCTGGTCCAGGACTGCGTCGAGCGGGCGCTGTCGCGGCTGCATCTGTTCCGCCCCGGCACAAATCTGCGGGCCTGGCTATTCACGATCCTTCACAATATTCACGTCAATTCCGTTCGAGGGGAAATCAGGGCCGCCGAACGCGTGGTGGCCTCGACGGACGGCGAAATCCCCATTGAAGGGGTAACGGACCCTTCCCAGAGCCACTCATTGGAATTGCGGGATCTTTCGCGCGCCCTCGACGCCCTGACCGAGGAACAGCGCCAGGTGATTCTTCTGATCGGGCTCGAGGACATGAGCTACCGTGATGCATCGGAAATTCTGGGCGTTCCCGTCGGAACCGTGATGTCGCGCCTGTCGCGCGGCCGGGACCGGCTCCGAATCCTCACCAACCGAGAAGAATCACAGAAATTGCGGAGGGTGGAATGAGCTCACCCGAAAAAAATACGGAACAGGATCTCCATGCTTACCTGGATGGCGAGCTTGACGCGGATTCCCGCGCGGAAATCGAGGTCCGGCTCGCCGGTCACCCGGACGACGCGGAAAAGCTGGCTGGTTGGCGGACGCACAAATCGCAGCTTCATACGCTGTTTGACGATGTGTTGACCGACCCCGTGCCGCCGAAGATGGAGGCTGCATTGGCACGGCCCGTCAGACGGACCGAATGGCGGAGCTGGTGGCGCAGCGCGGCGGCAGCCGTGCTGCTTGTCGCCGGGGTCGGCGCGGGCTGGGTTCTGCGGGGGGAAATCACCGGGCCGGACCGGGAGGACTTCGTTCGCCACGCGGTCAGCGCCCATGTGGTCTATGTGGGCGAACGCCGCCATGCGGTAGAGGTCTGGGCCAAGGAAGAACGCCATCTTGTCGCCTGGCTCTCCAAGCGGCTCAAGCACAAGGTGAAGGCGCCGTATCTGGCCGATGCCGGGTTCCGCCTGGTCGGCGGTCGTCTGATCGCCGACAAAGGCGCGCCGGCCGCCCAATTCATGTATGAGGATCAGGCCAAACGCCGGGTGACCCTGTACACCCGGCGGACCCGCGACAAGGGCGACCCCGCCTTCCGGTTCGAGGGCCGAAAGGAAATCTCGGCATTTTACTGGACCGGAGGACCGCTTGCATTCGCCCTTCTGGGGGAGATGACGCGGGAGGAATTACTGAAACTCGCCCGGACGGTTTCCGAGCAGCTGAAACCCTGACATTGCGGAACGGGAATAAAATCCTTTCCCAGGTGTTTACTTGGTAAGGTGGGATTTCCGCCTGAACAATGAAACCGGGGAAGGATTCATCCATGCATAGATCACTGAAATTACTATTTGGCTTGGGGCTTGCGTTGGCAATCGTCGCGTCAACGGCGCCGACACACGCCGGATCGCCCGCCGATACGGTCAAGGAACGGCGCGCGTTGATGAAAAACATGGGTGGACACGCCAAGGAAATAGGCGGGTTCCTCAAAAAAGGCATGGGAACCGCGGCAGATGCGGCGGGCCACGCCGACGCCATCGCCGCAAATGCCGACAAAATCGTGGCGCTGTATCCCAAGGGGACGGGCCCGGATGACAATGTGGGGAAAACCCGCGCCAAGGCCGAAATCTGGACCGATAGAGGCAAGTTCGAGGCCTCGGCGGCAGAACTCAAAACGCTGGCCATGAATTTGGCGTCGGCCGCCCGCGGCGGCGACAAGAAAGCCATCGGCATGGCCATGGGCGCCATGGGCAAGCAAGGATGTGGCGGCTGCCATCAGGCATTCCGGGCCAAAAAGAAATAGGCGGTTCCAGGCCGGTCATGCGAATTCGGCGGTCTACGGACCGCCGTTTTTCGTTCCACGATACAAATGTCGCAACCCGAGCCCCGAACGCATATATAGTACCCGAGAGCAGTATGAGGAGACCTTGATGGCCGCCAACGCCGAACCGCTAAATCTTTTGTCCGATCTGATGGGCCGCGCCACGCGCGCAGGCGCCGATGCCGCCGACGCGGTCTATTTCGACGCCGCGTCCCTATCCGTGGCGCAACGGCTGGGCGAACCGGAAAAGCTGGAACGGGCCGAAAGCTGTGATCTGGGTCTTCGGGTTTTTGTCGGCAAGCGCCAAGCCATCGTATCGTCAACGGATTTTGCCCCGGAGGTGCTGGATGAACTGGTTGAGCGCGCCGTCGCCATGGCCCGCATCGCGACGGAAGATCCCTATTGCGGCATCGCCGATCCCAGCCAGCTGGTCGGTGATTTCCCCGAGCTCGACATGTGCGATCCCACGGAGCCCACGGTCGAGGACCTCACCGATCTGGCCGTCCGCGCAGAGGATGCTGCTCGGGCGGTCGAGGGCGTGACCAACTCCGAAGGGGCCGAGGCCGGTTGGAGCCGGGCCAATATCGCCGTCGCCGCGACCAACGGTTTCGCCCAGAGCTATTCCATGTCGTCACAAAGCTTTTCGGCGTCCGTCATCGCGGGTGAAGGTACCGGGATGGAAACGGATTACGATTATGACAGCGCGGTTTACGGCTCGGATTTGAAATCGCCGGAGGAAATCGGCCGCTCCGCCGGGGAACGCGCAGTCGAGCGGCTAAACTCGCGCAAGGTCAAGTCACAACAGGTCCCGATCATTTACGACAGACGGATTTCATCCGGCATGGTCCGCCATCTAGCGGGGGCCATCAACGGCGCATCGATCGCCCGCGGCACCTCGTTTCTGAAAGATTCCATGGGCAAGGCGGTGTTCGATTCGGGAATTTCGATTATCGACGATCCCCATCGCGCGCGCGGATTGCGGTCCAAGCCGTTCGATGGCGAGGGCATCGCCAATTCCCGCCGCACACTGATAAAGGGCGGCAAATTGACCACATGGGTGCTGGATCTGGCGTCGTCCCGCCAGCTCGGGCTGGAAACCACGGGCCACGCGTCGCGCGGCACCTCATCTCCCCCGTCCCCCGGCACGACCAATGTCTATATGGAAAACGGCTCGGCTTCCGTCGCCGAATTGATGGCGGATATAAAATCCGA
>CALGIA010000181.1 GCA_937916005.1 uncultured Rhodospirillaceae bacterium | reverse complement strand
GTCCGGGCTCGGAATTGAACGGCAAGTCGGAGCCTTGCGGCATGGATTACCCGGCAAAATTTGCCGTAAAACGGCCTTTAAAGCCCCCGTCGCAACCACTTGTTAAGGAATAATCCGTTAACGTTCAGGCGTCCAAGCTACCGACAATTAAAAAGGCATTTATTTTGGTCGATGAAGCAGTTGCCGATCCTGATGAGTTCGACGCCGAACTGGAAGACATGGTTCCGGAGTCGGGTAAATTTAGTGGCAAGAAAATCGTTCTATTTATCGTCCTGCCGTTGCTGCTGTTGGGCGGCATCGGCGCTGGAGTGATGTTCAGTGGATTGTTGGGTTCATCCGAAAAGGATGCGCACGCCGCAGCGGCCACCCACGCGCCGCCGCCGGTTACGACAATATTCTACGACCTGCCGGAAATGCTGGTAAATCTGAATAGTACGGGGCGCCGACCGAGTTTTCTCAAAATCAAGGTCAGTCTTGAGGTCTCCAACGATGCGGCGGCCAAGCGGCTGGCGGCTTTGAGACCTCGAATTATTGATCATTTCCAGGTTTATCTGCGCGAACTGCGCATTGATGATTTGCGCGGCTCCGCAGGCATTTATCGCCTGCGCGAAGAATTGCTCGCGCGGGTGAATTCCGCGGTAAAGCCAACCAAGGTTGAAAACATTCTGTTCCGGGAAGTTCTGGTCCAGTAGTTCGCGAGGCCGATGGTTTTGTGTATTCGCTGCAGTCAGCACGGCTCAATTAGGATTTTAAATGACAGGCCCTGACGAAGAAGAAGATGTAGATCAGGACGCATTGGCTGCGGAATGGGGCGCTGAAGCGGAAGGCGACGGCGACGGCGAGGGCGCCGTCGATCAAGATGATATTGCGTCCGAATGGGCCGCGATGTCCGACGATGACGACGATGGTGGCGACGCGGGGAACGGCGTTCAATCCGCGCGCGTTCTCAATCAGGATGAGATCGATAATCTTCTTGGTTTTCAGGACGATGAATCTGATTCCGCCCGGTCGGGAATTCGGGCGATCATTAACAGCGCGCTGGTGTCCTACGAACGCCTGCCGATGCTCGAAATCGTATATGACCGCCTGGTCCGTATGCTGTCGACATCGCTCCGTAATTTCACCTCGGACAATGTTGAGGTCTCTCTCGACAACATCACGTCTCTGCGTTTCGGCGACTATCTGAATTCGATTCCGCTGCCCGCGATGCTTGGCGTCTTCAAGGCCGAGGAATGGGACAATTATGGGCTTTTGACGGTCGATAGCGCGCTGATCTATTCCATCGTCGATGTTTTACTGGGCGGTCGCCGCGGCACGACTTCGATGAGGATTGAAGGACGGCCCTATACCACAATCGAACGCAATCTGGTCGAGCGCATGCTGCATGTCATCCTCAATGACATGAGCGCTGCTTTTGACCCGTTGAGCCCCGTAACATTCCGGTTCGACCGGCTGGAGACCAACCCACGTTTTGCGTCCATCGGGCGTTCGGCGAATGCGGTCATTCTGGCGAAACTCAGAGTCGATATGGAAGACCGTGGCGGTAAGGTCGAACTTTGTTTGCCATACGCCACACTGGAACCCGTGCGCGAATTGTTGTTGCAGATGTTCATGGGTGAAAAATTCGGCCGTGACACCATCTGGGAAAACCATCTTGCCAATGAATTGTGGCAGACAACGGTCGATATCAACGCGATCCTTGGCGAGGTGGAAGTGCCGCTCAATGACGTTATCAATCTCAAGGTTGGTAGCCAGGTCATGCTTAATTGTTCGCCGGAAAGCAGTGTGGAACTGCGCTGCGGCGAGGCTCCGTTATTTTCCGGAAAAATGGGACGCCGTGAAGGCAAAATTGCCGTCCAGGTGGAAGGCATCGCGAAAGTACGGAATAAATGACTCTGGGCGCCATGTCATTGATTCTCGAGGGGACGGTCTCAGTTCTGCTTGTCGCCGTGATCGTATATGCGATTAAGCTCAACCGCAGAATCCTAGCTCTCCGGTCCCAGGAAGGCGAACTGAAAGACATGATCTCGCAGTTCAATGACGCCGCACTACAGGCGGAAGCTTCCGTGGGGCATCTGAAAACCGCCGGCATGGAGTCCGAACGTAATTTGCGTGCGACTATCGAGCGCGCCCAGGCCATGCGTGATGATCTTTCCTTTGTGATCGAGCGTGGCGGTAATATGTCCAACCGGGTGGAACGTTCCATTGAACGTTCCCGGGACCGGCAACCGGCCAAACCGGTCCGCACGCCGATTGAACCGGTGGCGGATGAACTTGATGACCGGCAGGTAGAGCGTAACGCGGAACGGGCGGTCGAAGGGCTGGTTGACCGCTTTGCTAATCAGGCGGAGTCCAGCTTATGGCGCGGAGCAAAACGCGACCTATCGGACAACGTGGCGGAAATCATGCCTTCCGGCGGGACAACATCCGGTATCGACAGAGAACATTGGTTCGATGACGATCCCATGGCTTCGAAATCGCCGGCGAACGCGCCGGCTAAGCCGACTGCATTTTCCGGGTCGCGGGTGTCCGCCTGGACTCCAGGCGCTGGGTCGACGGCAGTTGAGTCCACAGCAGTTGAAATCCCGGCGGAAGGCACAGCAGAATCTTCACGCTCCGACGCTGAACGGGAATTGCTCAAGGCGCTTCGGATTTCAGGCGTAAGGAGATGATTTGATGCAACGATTCAGACTTATTCCAATGGTCATATTCTTTGCCGGGCTGACGCTCACCGTCAAGCTGGGTGCGTTATGGCAGGATATGGAAATTGCCGTTTTTTCTCCTGCGGTTGCTGAACCCAAGGCGGCTTCCGAGCCGGCGGCGAAAGGTAAGGCCGAAACCAAGCACGGTGCAGAGGACAAATCTAAATCCGAGGGCATGAAAATGGCCAAGTCATCATCCAAGGATGCCAAGCCGGATGAAACAGCGAATTCGAAAGCGGAAAATGACGGGGCGGAGGACGGCGCGGGCGAAAAGGGATTCGATCCGGCAATGGCCACTGACGCGGAAGTGAAGGTTCTGCAAAAACTGGCTGATCGGCGTGACGAACTCAATAAACGCTCCCGGAACATTGATCTGCGCGAAACCATGCTGGTTGCGACCGAACGCAGGGTTAAGGACAAGATCGCGGAATTGAAGAAATATCAGACAATCATTCAAGGATTGCTCAAAAAGCATGAAGGCCAGGAGGAAAAGAAGTACCGGAGCCTGGTCAAAATTTATGAGAGCATGAAACCCAAGGATGCCGCGCGGATATTTGAACAGCTAGAGATGGAGGTTTTCCTCAATGTGGTCGAACGGATGCGCGAAGTGCGGACGGCGCCGATTCTAGCAAATATGGCGCCGATTAAAGCGAAGACTTTAACCACCGCGCTGGCAGCTCGCCGTAATCTGCCGGTACTGGCGAAAAAATGATTGTTTCATCAAATCCGATGTCATCCTTAACCGACATTTAACCGGTAAACGCTATATTTCTCACCGACTTTAAGAACTTAATTACCAAACATTTAGTGAATCGGAGTGTGCGATGTCCGTCGATATGAATATGAAAGTCCTGGTCGTTGATGACTATAAGACCATGGT
>CALGIA010000180.1 GCA_937916005.1 uncultured Rhodospirillaceae bacterium | reverse complement strand
CATCCAGATCCACACCCAATTATATTTATTGGCGACAGGATAGGTTCTCACCGTGGCGCCGGGCGGAATGGTCGATTGGCCCGGTACATGGACGCATTCCCCGCTCTTGTTGAATTCCAGACCGTGATAGAAACATTGCAGCCGGTCCCCGATCACGTTGCCTTTGCTCAGCGGCATCCGCCGATGGCAGCAACGGTCCTCGAACGCGACAATGCTGTCATCTTCCGTGCGAAAAAAAACGATTTTTTCGTTGCAGATCGTGCGCGCCAGCGGCGTATCGCTGATTTCTTCCGGTTCCGCGCAAACATACCAGGCATTCATGACGAACATGGGCTCATTCCTTTCGGGCTATTTGCTGGACATGGCTGTATCCTAGCCACTCGCTATCAACCGATCAAGCAGGCAGCAACCCTTGCGGCGTGTTTGCCGGCTCGCATAAACTGGGCTAATCCAACATTTCCCAACAATGACAAGGTGCAGAAAACGATGGAAAACCGCGCATTTTACCCGGAAACCATGCATCCGCCACTCGGCGCATATGCTCATGGAATCGAAGTGCCCGAAAATGCGAAGCTGACATTCGTGGCCGGTCAGGTCGGGATCGATGCGGATGGTAACATCCCTGCTGATTTTGCAGGGCAGGCGGAACAGGCCTGGAAAAACTGCGTGACGGTGCTGGAACATAACCGGCTCCGGATGAGCGATGTGGTCAAGATCACCCACTTCATTACCGATCGGGCCAATCTTGCGGCCTATGGTGAGATCCGCGCCAAATATCTCGGCAAACAGCGTCCCGCATCCACCCTTTTGATTGTCGCTGGGCTGGCGCGACCTGATCTGCTGGTGGAGATCGAAATGATCGCCGCCAAGACGGGGCAATAATCTAACACACACCGACGGGTATTTCGTTTGCGTCCCGCAGTTCTGATTTCCGTTCTCTCCGTCGTTTCCGGCGGAGCGCTGCTTGTCTTTGCGCCCGCGATCGGGGTGTTGGAGCCTGTCGCGATCCGTACGGCGGGGGCGATCGTGCTGGCCGTGGGGCTGTGGTCCACGGCGGTCGTGCCCGCGCATTTTACGTCGTTGCTGTTCATGCTGCTGGCCATGCTGTTTTCGCTGGCGCCCGCGCAGGTGGTGTTTTCCGGATTCCACGCCGGCGCAATCTGGCTGGTGTTCAGCGGCATCGTTCTCAGCGTCGCGATCAAGGACACCGGGCTCGGTGGCCGCATCGCCGGGGTCATGCTGCGGCGCTTGCCCGACAATTTTCTGGTGCTGTGCTATTCGGTTTTTTTACTCGCCCTTTTGCTGGATTTCATTATTCCGGCTGCGGTGGCCCGGGTTCTGTTGCTGACTCCCATCGTCGTCGCTTTGTGTGACCGGGTCGGATTCGACGGCAACGGTGCCGGCAAGGGACGCACCGGGATCATCCTCGCGGCATTGATGGGGACCATGGCTCCGGCTTTCGCGATCCTGCCCGCCAACGTTCCCAACATGGCGATGACCGGGTCGGCGGAAAGCATTTATGGCATCAACATTTCCTATGGCGATTATTTTCTACTGAATTTTCCTGTCATGGGCGTCCTTGCCACGCTGGTTTATCCTCTTCTGATCTGGGTGATGTTCCGCGAAACGCCGCGGCGATCGGAAGACGGCGGCGTCGCCAAAACCTGGTCGGTGCGGGAAGCCCGTCTGCTTGCGGTCGTCGCAATTGCGCTCAGCCTCTGGATTACCGATTTTGCCCACGGGGTGGCCCCGGCCTGGGTGTCCATGTCCGCGGCGCTGTTTCTTCTGTTGCCCCGCATTGGTGTGTTGCCGCCGGTGGCGCTGACCCGTGATGTGGATTTCGGGCCGGTTCTGTTCGTCGCCGGGATCATCGGGCTCGGCGCGGTGGCAACCGATACCGGTCTGGCCCGGTCCGTCGCCGATTCCATGCTCGCCGTGGTTCATCTCACGCCGCGGCATGACGCCTGGAATTTCGCCGCCATGACTGGGATGGGAATGGTTGTCGGGATCCTCACCACCGTGCCCGCGTCGCCCGCCATCATGACTTCGCTGGCGCAAACCATGGCCGATGCCGCCGGCTGGCCGGTCGCCAGTGCGCTGATGACCCAGGTGGGAACCTGGATGATGTTTCCGTTTCCCTATCAGGCGCCGCCGGTGGTGATCGTCATCGCCCTTGCCGGCTTGCGGATTGGCGCGGTGATGAAGCTTTTGCTGGCCTACATGGTTTTCGCCATGCTTGTCGCCATGCCCCTTCAGTTCCTGTGGGGAAGCTGGCTCGGCTATTTTTCCTGATTTCCCTCCATCAAACTATTCTATTTGGCCGGACAAGGGCTTCTAGGCGGCGCTGAAATGGGGCATGACTTCCGCGGCAAACAGGTCGAGCGCCGCGCATGATTGCTCATAGGTCAGCGAGCCATAGGCGAAGCGGCCCACAAAATAATTCGTCGCCGATGTTTCCACATAGCGTTCGATTTCCTCGCGGACCTTGGCCGGGGATCCGAATATCAGCAGATCACGCGAGACGGTCTCGTCGAAATCAGCGGAATATTGCGCAATGATCGGATTTGCGCCGTGCTCGATCCAGAGCGCGACGAAGTGCTGGTACCAGGCCGGGTAGGCCTCCCGCATGATGCGTTCGGCCTCGGCGTCTGTTTCCGCCACGTAGGTATGGCGGCACATGGCGAATTTCGGCAGCTTCGCGTCCCCGTGTCTGGTGGCGAAGGCATCCTTGTACTGCGCCATCAGATCCGTGCCCATGTCGAGCGGCAGATTGGTCAGCACATTGACCCCGGCGTCGCCCGCCCGCCTTGCGCCATCGGCGGTTCCAATCCCTATCCACAAGGGCGGGTGGGGTTTTTGGACGGGGCTTATGGCCAGCGGCACGTTGTCGAAATTGAAATACTTGCCGTGGAAGGTCAGCCGGTCGGTCTGCATTCCGGTCAGCACGATTTCCAGAATTTCGTCATAGATGTCGCGCGCCTCTGCGGGGTCTACCCCGAAATATTGCAATTCGTAGGGCGAAACCCCGCGCCCGACGCCCAAATCGAACCGGCCGTTCGACATTTGGTCGAGCATGCAGATTTCCTCTATCAGCCGCAGCGGATGATAGAGCGGCAGGACATAGACCATGGGGCCGAAGCGGATGCGTGACGTGCGTTGCGCCACGGCGGCCAGGAACACGCTGGGCGCCGGCGCCACGGTCAGCGGCGTCGCGTGATGTTCGGCAATCAAATAGGTATCGAACCCCGCCTGGTCGTATCCCTCGACCAGCTTCAACCGGTCTTCATAGGTCTGGCTCAGCGATACATCCGGCCGGCGGTCGAGATGGTCGAAAATTCCGAATTCGAGATTGTTCATGGATTGGCTGGCCCCGGTTTCGTCTTTTTAATTCATCGTCAGAATACGACAGGTGAACCCAACCGCCAAACGGGTTACGATGCTCAAGCAATAACCGGATAGGTGGCTGTATGACCGATGATCAGAAAGAACATGAGTTTGAAATTTTGTTCGAGGCCGAGGGCCGTTCCGTGGGCAAGATGCGGAGCGAAATAACCGTAACGCGTCCCGGCATGGCCGTAAGTTATGAAATGGCCACCGATGAAGGCGAATTCCATGGCGGCGATGATACCGCGCCGCCGCCGCTTGCCTATTTCGCCACCGGGTTCACCGCCTGTCTGATGACCCAGATCCGCGCGTTTTCAAAACGGATGAATATCCCCGTCAACGGCTGCGTTGTGAAGGGCCGATATCGCTGGACCGGCCGTCAAAAGGGCCGCGAACCCTATGTGGGTTCGCCGGGCGGGTTCAGCTTCGACATCGATCTCGACAGCGATGCGTCGACCGAGGATCAGTTCCGGCTGATCGAGGCCGCCAGGAAAGGCTGCTTCATCGACCAGACCCTCTCCGTCGCCAACGATGTCGGCCACCGTTTGAAGGTCGGCGATGACTGGGTCGAGGTTTAGCGTTTATTGGTCTCGATAAATCGGTTGATTTCGTCCCGTGTCATGGGGTCGCGGAACATTTCGTTGCGCATCCAGACGCGCTGGGCGGAGATGGCGCGGATCGCATCAACCATTCGGGTCAGGTCATCGTCGTTTGCGATAAGGCCGACGGCCTCTTTCGCCATTTCCACATAGTGATCTTTCTCGTCGTCATAGATCACCTTCATGGCGTGGGCGGTCATGTCGTTGATGTCGCCGCCTGAAATTTTGGCGCCTTCGCGGAACAGCGCCGCCCCGCCGCCTTCCGTGAAACCCACCGCCGCGCGGGTGATCGGGTCGCCCGATTCCACATAGCCGCGCCGCAGATCGCCCAGCTTTTTTTCCTCGGGAAGCTGGATGGTGTCGTCGGCCGCAATGGGCCGGGCCACTATATGTTCGAAAATATCGGCCAGCAGGACGTAGTGATTGAACTCCTCGGTCAGCTGGGTCAGCGCGAAATGGTAATCATGTCGGTCGATTTCCTTGTCGACCAGGGGGAATTTTTCCGCCAGCCGGACCAGCTCGCGATGCAGCCCGTTGAAATAACCATCGACGGGGTTGAGCTCCTTCCAGAGCTGGGCGCGCAGGTAAAATGCGTGATCGTCGGGCGTGGCGTGGGCGTAGAACCGTTTCGCGATCTCGCCCTCGGCTTCCCAGTAGGGCCAGGCGGCATCGGCCAGTTTGCGTTCGGTCTCGGATTTCGACGTCATGGTTTGCGTCCAGTCGTTGCGGGCGGGCTTGCCATCTGAGACAATACGCAAACCGGCCCCCGGAAAACACCAAAGTTCAAGCAGGTCCCTGAATGAGCGCTCCTACCCATCTGGAAACAGACATTCTGATCGTCGGCGCCGGCGGGGCGGGCATGTATGCGGCGGTGGCTGCGGCGCGCGGCGGCGCGCGGGCGCTGCTGGTCGATAAAAGCCTGATCAGCCGGGGCGGTTCGACCATCATGGCCCAGATGACCGTCGCCGTGGCGATGGGGGAGGAAGAACCCGATCACTGGACCCATCATCTTGCCGATACCCTGACGGCGGGCAGGGGGCTGTGTAACGAAGAACTTTCCGCCGTACTGTGCCGTGACGCGCCCGATCGCATCCGTGAAATGGACCAATGGAAGGTGGGCTGGGCGCGGGGCGAAAACGGGCGCATGCGCCAGGTCATGGCGCCGGGCCATCAGCTTCAGCGCTGCGTCTATGTGGATTTCCTCAATACGGGTCCGGCGGTGGCCAAGACCTTGCGCACCCAGGTCGCTCAGGGGGACAACATATCCCGGGTCAGTGGTCTGACCATTCTCGATGTGGTCGTGCGCGACGGCCGGGCCGTCGGCGCGGTCGGCATGAACATGGAAGACGGCAGCCCCGTCACCATCGCGGCCAGGGCGGTGATCCTGGCCGGTGGCGGGCTGACCCGGCTATATGCGCGCAATTCGGCATCGGTGAACATGAACGGCGATTCCTACGCCATGGCCCTGCGCGCGGGCGCCGATCTGATCGATATGGAATTCCCGCAATTCTTCCCCATCGGTCACCTCGCGCCCCGGCTGGTCGGCATGGATCCCATCATGTGGGACCCGTTCCGCTACAAGCTGGGCGGGCGTCTGCTCAATGGCAATTTTGACGAATTCATCGAACATTACGGCGAAAACGATTCCGGCAAATACACGTCCATGCGCGACGAGACCTCATACGCCATCTGGAAGGAACTGGAAGCCGGGCGCGGCTCGCCCGCCGGCGGGGCCTATCTCAGCTTCGAACATATCCCGGAAGCCCAGCTGCGCGCGGCATTCGGCCCGGTGATCGACAAGCTGGCCGAAAACGGCATCGACCTCACCAAGGGCCCGGTCGAGGTCGCGCCCATCGCCCATTATCACATGGGCGGCGTGCGGGTGGATACGCGCATGGCGACCCGGGTTCCCGGATTATATGCGGCGGGCGAAGCCGTCGGCGGGGCCAACGGGGCCAATAGGCTGTCGGGCAATGCCATAACGGAAGCCTTCGTGTTCGGCGAACGGGCCGGGCGGTTTGCCGCCGAAGATATTGATCAAGAAACCCTGGTCTGGGAGGAATCGGACGCCGCGCCGATCCTGGAAGCGCTGGCGGCGTTGAAATCCCGCGCCCGGCCGGTCGACCAGCATCGGGACGCGACGGCCGGCAAGCTGTGGCGGGAATTGCAGGAATTGATGTGGAACGATGTGGGGCTGTTGCGGACGGATGAAAAATTGGCCCGCGCGTTGGGGCGTATCCGGGACATGCGGCGCAATGATCTGCCCGCGCTCCGCCCGTCATCCGATGCAGGGTACAATATGGAAATCCTCGATTGGTACGATTTGCGGTCCGGGCTGCTGGTGGCCGAAACCATTGCGGCGGCGGCGATCAACCGGCGCGAAAGCCGGGGCGCCCATCAGCGCGAGGATTTGCCCAACCAGGACCCGGCGTTTGAAAAAAACCAGACCGTCGCGCTGGAGGGTGACGCGCCGGTGCTGGGCTGGATGGATGTGGTGCGCGCGCCCCGGGAACTGTTACCGGTGGAGGCCGCCCAATGACCCCCGAATTTGTTACAGTAAAGGTGCAGCGCGGTGCGGAAGGCGAAAACCTCCGAATGGAGGAATTCGACGTGCCCTACCGCGACGGCATGTCGGTGCTGGATGCGCTGATGTGGATCCGCACTCATGTGGATTCGTCCCTGGCGATCCGCTATTCCTGCATCAATGCCAATGCCTGCAAGGAATGCATGATGCGCATTGAAGGCCGCACCCAATATGCCTGCACCGCGCGGTTGGAAACCGGCGGCGCGACCATCGAACCCCTGCACAACAAACGCCTGATCCGCGACCTGGTGACGGACATTGTTCCACCGAAGGAGACGCTGGGGAATCTGCTGGGGTAGGTGGGTGAGGGAAACTGCGTGACGCCGGATGAGAAAGGCTAAAAAGGAATTTCGTCGTCGAGATCGCCGATTCCAGAATTTTCAACATCTTCCGGGCCGCTGATCAGTTTTTGCGGGTCGCCCTCGGCAATTTTATTCACATCGTTTTGTTTTCTCGCCTTGCCAAATAGCCCGCCTATGCGTTCCATTATTTTAACGGCGGGTTCAAGATTGTCGCATCCATCTCCCACCGCCGCTGTTATCTCAAAAAACGCATCCGCGAACCGCGTTGGCCCCGACCGACCCCTGTCCACCTCGGTAGCAAGTTGATTTAGTCGCTTGAAGATGTTTTCTCGCAGACGTTCTTCAATTTCTACTGTATTGACGATTTTTCGCACCGTATTCAAATGCCGGTGGATTTTGGACCGGAAATCATCGTTTAGCGTGATTTGACCATGATCTGGTGGACCGCCGGCCCGCAAACCTTGCTAACGAATTTTGGTGATTTCGTAATCCAAGGCTTCTTCAAGTGAAAGGTAAAAGGCCCAGAATTCATTGGAGATACGGGAGGGGATATTCTCTATTGTTAATCCCACT
>CALGIA010000179.1 GCA_937916005.1 uncultured Rhodospirillaceae bacterium | reverse complement strand
TGATGCGGAAGGTCACAAAAAACAGATGCAGAAGGCTCGCGTGATAGGAATCGCGAACATTCTCCATATAGAGTTTCCAGTTATTGGGCATGTGCTGGCTGAAGGTGCCGAGGATTTTCATCCCCCTCCCCAGAACCCGCTCCATGTTCTCCGCCATCCCGGCGCCGATATAATCCGTGAAGGGCGCGATATCATCGTCGAATGAGCCGAAGATCAACCCGCAGAACCGGTCGACCCTGAGGCGCTGCATGCCGTGCCGGGCCGGATCGAAATCATCCGGCATGCCGCCTTTTTTACCGAGTCCCTTGGCAAAGGCCACGCTGGCCAGATTGCCCTGCAGATCATAGGTCCAGTTGTGATAGACGCAGGTCAGACGACCGTCGACCTTGCCGTGTCTGGCGACGCAGACCAGATTGCCGCGGTGGGCGCAACGATTGACCAGCGCATTGATCCCGCCATTTTCATCGCGCACCACCACCACCGGCGTATCACCCACCTGGACGGTCTTGTAATCCCCCTGTTCGGGGATTTCCTGTTCCATGCCGAGGAAATTCCAGGTCGCCCCGCGAAAGATCCGGGTTTGCTCTTCCTGATAGATATCCGGGTCCGAATAGACCCGATATGGAACCCGGCTGACCCCTTCCCTGGGCCAGGCAAACGGCGCTTTTTCTTCATTCATTATTCTGGATCCATCTGTTCGATATAGCGCTTGTGCCTCTTGCTCCGTGAGACCTTTATACCCCATTGGGTCCTGTCCACGCCATCGCGATGGGGCCGGTAATTGCGGTTGGCAGCACGGGACCGCCTGTGTAAACTCCGCCGCAATTGGCGGATTTTCCGCCTTAACTGACGATCCCAGAGACGAGGAGTTCTAAAAACCCATGAGCGATATCGAATTTCATAATGTTGCCAAGACGACCAGCCTGGACGAAGATGAAGCCGTGCAAGTCCTGGTGAATGGTCAGGAAATCGCCATTTACAATCTCGATGGCACGTATTACGCCACGGATGATATCTGCACCCATGCCTATGCCTCGCTGGCCGACGGCTATATCGAGGGGACCAATATCGAATGCCCGCTGCATGGCGGCTGCTTTGATATCAAGACCGGAAAAGCGACCACCGCGCCCTGCACGGTCGACCTCAAGACCTATGAGGTCAAGATCGAGGGTGAAGATATATTGGTCGGTATTCCATCCGACTGATTCTTCCGGCATACATAAAGGGCATCAGCTAACATGTGGTCGGGCAAGACTTTTGCGATCATCGGCGCGGGACAATCGGGTGGCTGGACCGCCAAGACCCTGCGCGATGAGGGGTTCGAGGGACGCATCATCCTGTTCGGGGACGAGCCCTATCCGCCCTATGAACGCCCGCCCCTGTCGAAAGAGGTCCTGCTGGGCGACCAGCCGGTCGAGAGCACCTATCTCTGGCCGGAGGACTCCTATGACGAATGGAATGTGGAGATGCGGCTGGACACGCGCGTGGCGTCGATCTCGCCCGCGGATCACGGCCTGACGCTGGCAAACGGCGAAACGGTCGCCTATGACAAGCTGATGATCGCCACGGGCGGACGGGCGCGGCCCCTGCCGGTGGCGGGGGCGGATCTGGACGGCGTTCATTATCTCAGGGCGATCTCGGATACGGTGGCGATCCGGGCCGGAATTGCCGCCGCTATCTCCGGGGGCTCAAAAATATTTGTCGTCGGCGGCGGCTGGATCGGGCTCGAAGTCGCGGCGGCGGCCCGCAAGCAGGGCGCCGACGTCACACTGGTTGAAGCCCTGGACCAGCTTTGCGGCCGCGCGCTGACGCCGGAATTCGCGGCGCGGCTGTTGAAAATACACCTGGATCACGGCGTCGATATTCGCCTCAACACGTCCATCGACCATTTTGAGGGCGATGGAGCCCTGGCGCGCGCGGTTTTATCGGATGGCGAGACCATCGATTGCGCCACGGCGGTGATCGGCATCGGCCTGATCGCAAATACGGAACTGGCCGCCGATGCGGGCCTTGAAACAGACAACGGCATCGTGGTCGATGAGTTCGGACGCAGTTCGGACCCGGATATATTCGCCGCCGGCGATGTGACCAACCATCCGAACGAGCTGCTGGGGCGGCGGATCAGGCTTGAATCCTGGGAGAATGCCCAGAACCAGGCCATCGCGGCGGCCAAGGCCATGCTCGACAAGGGCGAGGCCTATAGTGAAGTGCCGTGGTTCTGGTCCGACCAGTATGATGTCAATATCCAACTCGTCGGGCTGCCGGAGGATTGCGACCAGACAATCCTACGCGGCGACCCGGACGCGCCCGAGTTCATCGAATTCTATCTCAAGGACGGCCGCATCGACGGCGCTGCCGCCATGAACAACCCGCGGGATTTGCGGTTTACCAAGCGACTCATCCAGACACAGAAAGTGGTCGACCCGGCCCAACTCGCCGATCCATCCGTCAAACTGCAGACCATTCTCAAAGGTTAGAGCAGCCCCAGGGACCGAAGCTCGTCCGCCATCTCCATGGGCAGCGCGTCTTCGCCGGTGATGTCGATGCCCCGGTCGGAGGGCGCCTGTGCGGACTCGAAATACCGCCATCCCTGAAACGGCCTGTGTGGGACCGGGACGGTGGTATATAGCCCGGAATCCAGGACGAATGCGCAGCGCGGCTTACCTTCCCCGTTGACGGTGCGATCGAACCGGACGATGCGCTGCCGGGCGCGGATAAACCCCTTGATGACCCAGTAGATCGATCCGCCATCGAGAATCGCGGCGGCGCGATTGGGCGTATTGCGGGTCATGTGGCGTAATTCGCCGGTTTCGCTCCGCGCCAGCCGGCCTTCCTGGATTTCGGCGAGATGGGAGACGCTTTCCACGCCCACCGCCAATTTGAGAATATGCAATGCCATGACGGGAACGATATGCGCCGGAGCCCGTCCGCGCCACCGGCAACCCGTCAATTCGTCAAAAAAGCTGGGGACAAATCACGGGTTTCGTGGATATGGGGCCGATCAGAAGGATGCCCGTGACCGGACATCCTCGCGACGTTCCTCGACCCCTTTTGGCGGGCCTATGTCTTTTCGGCGGCGGCAGGGTCCAAAATAGGCTTCCGACCGGATGAAAGGACGCACGCCGTCAAGAATCGCCGCGATCCTCGCATAGAGCGATTTTGGTGAAATCGGTTTGACCAGAAACTCGTTGATGCCGGCGTCCCGCGCCTCGACCACCAGCGCCATTTCCGTATAGCCGGTCAGCATGATGATCGGCACATAGGGGTTCGGGCTCTTTTTGCCGCGGCGCACCCGCTTGACGAATTCCACGCCGTTCATGGGCTCCATGTGCCAATCGGTAATAATGATATCCGGTTTGAAATGTTGGAGTTCCCGCAAGCCCTGGGCGGCCTCCGTCGTCTCGAACACATTCCGCACGCCGATGGCGTACAAAATCGTGCCCATCAACTCGAGCATGTTCTTATTGTCGTCGACGACGAGTATTTTAACGTCATCCAGCTTGTGCTTTGTGTCGGCCATTTAACTCGAAATCACCGGCCCGTATCCAGGCCGCATCCTATTAGGTGTAACATCCTATAAAAACACAAATGTTCTACATTTAATATCTTAGGAGTTTCTGGTGGAAACCTAATGCGAAGTGACTTACAGGACGTTAACGGGGACCGCTTCCCGCTGATCATGACAACCAAATCTTCGCTACAGCAGAAACAGCGACGCCAGGCCGAGAAATGCGCAAAATGCGACCACATCCGTGATGGTGGTCAGGAAAACCCCCGATGCGACGGCGGGATCGACGCCGGTTCGCGACAATCCCAGCGGGATCGCCGTCCCGGCCAGCCCGGCAACGAACATGGTCACGATGATCGCCGCCGCCATGACCAACCCGATAGGCAATTCACCCGTCCAGAGCCAGGCCGCCGCGCCAATGATCACGGCGAACATCAGCCCATTGAATATTCCGACCAGGATTTCCTTGCTTATGACGCGGCCGGCGTTCGCGCCGGTAATTTCCTTCATGGCGATGGCGCGAACCACGACGGTCAGGGTCTGGGTCCCCGCATTGCCGCCCATGGACGCCGCGATCGGCATCAGCACCGCCAACATAACGATTTGTTCAATCGTTCCCTGAAAGAAGCCGATCACGATCGACGCCAGCAAAGCCGTGCCGAGATTGACAAACAGCCAGGAAAACCGGGACCGACCCGTATCCAGCACGGCGGCATACAGATCATCCTCCCGCACGCCGCCAAGGCGCATGAAATCCTCCTCGGCCTCTTCATGGATCACCTCGACCACGTCATCGACCATGATCACGCCGATCAGCCGCCCACCGTCATCGATGACCGGCGCGGAGACAAGATGATACTGTGAGAAAATATAGGCGACCTCTTCCTGATCCATGGTCACCGGCACGCTGAGGATTTCAGGCTGCATGATCTCATCCATCTGAACCGGACGCTTGGACCGAAGGATGCGGCTCAATGTCACCGTCCCGATCGGGCGATGCCCTGGATCGACGATAAAAACATCATAGAAATCGTTGGGCAGATCGACGCTGTCGCGCAGAAAATCAATTGTCTCGCCAACCGTCCAAAATGCCGGAACAGCGACAAAATCGCGCTGCATGAGGCGTCCGGCGGAGTCTTCGGCAAATTTCAAACCTTCTGCCAACGCGGTGCGGACCGCGGCCGGGACCGCCGCCATGACGCTGTCGCGCCTGCTGTCTTCCAGTGTGGACAGCAGATTCAAGGCATCATCGGATTCCAGCATGGACACTGCGGTGGAAAGCGTATTGATGCCGAGAATTTCAGCCACTTCGTTGCGGACGTTCTCGTCAAGCTCCGGCAGGATTTCCGGGTCGAAATTCGAACTATGGTGCTCGACGAACATGCGCCGCGACTCCGGGTGCATCTGTTCGAGAAGATTGGCAATTTCCACATAATGCAGCGGTTCAATGAGGGAATTTACCGCGTCGTCATCGCCGTCATCGAGAGCCTGGGAGATGGATCTGGAAAGGCTGGGATTGAGACCAATAAGGTCTTCAGCCTGGATCGGCGGTTCGGCGGTTTCGGGGGCCGTATCCGGCTCGGTTTCAGCCATCCGAAGCGTCCTTTAATTTGCGCGGAGCGCCCGCCAAGCCGAACTACATTGCCACCGAATTGGCCCGCGAATTGGCCCGCGCCGGCTCTGAGAAAGCCGATATAAATGGTGCGGTCGAGAAGACTCGAACTTCCACGGGATTTCTCCCACAGCGACCTCAACGCTGCGCGTCTACCAATTCCGCCACGACCGCAAAATCTATGGACTTAACCCAGGAGCACTTGATACTACCATAAGCGCCCCCATTGGTATGTGGTGCGGAGATACCAAAATGCCACGGATACCGCAAGGGTTCGTATTGGAACATAACATGAACGACGCAATTGAGTGGCGGATTGGGGACCAGATTGTCGCCTATGATGACGCGGTCGGCGAAATGGAGCGCCGGGTGGCCCAAATCCGGTCCGGCGACGCGCCTGAGCTGATCTGGCTACTGGAGCACCCGCCCCTCTACACGGCGGGCAGTTCGGCCCGTGCGGAGGATTTGCTGGAGCCTGACCGCTTTCCCGTTCACGCGGCGGGACGGGGCGGCGAATACACCTATCACGGGCCGGGACAGCGGGTCGCCTATGTGATGCTTGATCTCAACCGCCGGGGCCGGGATGTGCGTCTGTTCGTGCGAAACCTGGAACAATGGATGATCGAGACTCTCGCGGCGTTTGGCGTGGCCGGAGAGCGCCGGGAAGGCCGTGTCGGTATCTGGGTGGAGCAAGAAGAACAAGAACGTAAAATCGCCGCCATCGGGGTGCGGCTGCGGCACTGGATCAGTTTTCATGGCGTTTCCCTGAATGTCGCGCCCGACCTGACCCATTATGGGGGAATCGTGCCGTGCGGCATCAGCGAACACGGCGTGACGTCCCTTGCAGACCTGGGAATTTCCGCGTCCATGGAACAGGCCGATGACGCATTGAAAAAAGCATTTTATAAAGTGTTTGAAGACCAGAGCGCGTGAAGAACCTTATTCGGTCGAGCGCACCTTGAAACCCGGCGGATGATCGCCCGCGCCGGGAAACTCCCGCACCTCGGTGACCTTGGCGGCCGGCGGGCCTTCATGGCACAGGGTGACCATGAGATCGACCTGCCCGTCGTCGCCGGCGAACAATGCCTCCACGGTGCCGTCCCGCCGGTTCCGCACCCAACCGTCAAGACCCATCGCGACTGCCTGTTGTTCCGTCCAGCCGCGAAACCAGACGCCCTGAACCCGGCCGCTGATACACACGCGCACGGATTTCATGTGAAGCTCTGGGGGGCGTCCCGGGACAGGGCAAGAAACTCGGCGGCCCAGCCGATATCGCGCTTCAGAGCGGCGCGCTGCACGGTCGCGTCATAATCCTCGCCCCAGCGCTCGATCTGATAGCTTTCATCGATTAGCGAATATTCCCACGCCGCCTCACCGTCGATCCTGCCATGTCCAAGGGCGAGCCCGATGACCACGGATCCACTCGCCGCGGTCGCGGCATGAAGCCCGGTCAGCGGGAAATCATCGAAAATTTCAATGGCGCCGCGCAGCGCCGACAGGCACGACCCGGATTGGGTCACGGGAAGCAGGCTGTCGGTCACCGCAAGCTCGGCCTCGAACGTCGTGGCGACCCAATCGACAAGCGGCTGCCAGGCATTGTTCTGGCGAACCACCAGTTCATCCGGTTCGGCCACCCGGTAACACACCAGATCCGTTGCGGTAAACCGCGCGATCTCGTCAATTGTGGCGGCACGGTTCCGCGAGACATTGTCGAGCGCGCTATTGGCAAGCCGGGTCAGGCCCATGGAAGCCGGATTGATGGTTTCGGTCTGTTCCCGCCATTCGGCGGCGATGGCCTCGCCCAGCGCGCGGCTCGGCAGGACAAGAAGGTTTTTCGCCGGGGTGCGCACCGGCCGGCCATCCAGAAGAACATGCGTTCCGCCGTCTTCCTCGCCGATTTGAACCTCGCGATAAAACCGCTTCATTTGCCCGTCAGCGTATCCAGAATGGGCGGCAGTTCATGAAACCCATCCACCACATGATGGGCGCCGGCGTCATGCAATTCATGGACCTCGTGCACGCCCCAACTGACACCCACGGAGCCCACGCCCGCATTGACCGCCATCATGATATCGAAAGTCGTATCGCCGATCATGACCGTGTTCGCGCGGTCAACGCCGAGATCGCTCATCGCTTCGAGCAGCAGATGCGGGTTGGGTTTTCCCGGCCCCATATCGGCGGTTTTGTGGATCAGGAAGCGTGTCTCAAGATTATGGCTTTCCAGCAATTCCTGAAGCCGTCCGCCCGATCGGCTGGTCACCAGCCCGAGCAGATAGCCCTGTTCTTCCAGCACATCAAGGATTTCGTGGGCGCCGTCGAACGC
>CALGIA010000178.1 GCA_937916005.1 uncultured Rhodospirillaceae bacterium | reverse complement strand
GGAAATAGGCGGCAACCGCGCCCGCCAGCAGGGCCACCAGGGGCGCGGGCACGATGCGCTGCAATCGCGCCGGCCACAAATACACGATGGCGAGCGCCCCGACCCCCACCGCCGTCGCATCGAACGCCGCATGGGAAAACGCATTGGGCAGGGCGGCAATCACATTGGGGATGGACGCCTTGGGCGACACCCCACCCACCAGGGGGGCAAGCTGCAAAATGATGATGATGACGCCGATACCGCTCATGAATCCGGAAATCACCGGGAACGGCATGAGGTTGATGTACCGTCCAATCTTTATCACGCCAAAAAGTATCTGAAACAGACCGGCCAGAACCACCACGGTAAAGGCCATGGCGGGGCGGTCGGCGAACTGGATGATGATGCCGGTCATGACCACGGTCATGGGGCCGGTCGGGCCCGATACCTGGGCCGGCGTCCCGCCGAACAGGGACGCGAAAAAACCGACGAATATGGCGCCGTACAGCCCGGCCAGCGGCCCGGCCCCGGACGCCACGCCGAAGGCCAGCGCCAAAGGCAGCGCAACCACGGCCGCCGTCAGCCCGCCATAGATATCGCCCCGGATATTGTCGAAATGCAGTCCGTGAATGAGCCGCAAATTTAGTCTTCCCCGATAACGGAATCGCCCACATACGGATTATCGCGCCGTTCGTCGCCAAATGTCGATGGCGCGCCATGGCCGGGAACAAAAGTGACGTCGTCACCCAGCGGCCACAGCCCGTTGCGGATCGAATTGATCAGGGCCGCGTGATCGCCGCGCGGGAAATCGGTGCGCCCGATGGACCCCTGGAACAGCACGTCGCCAACCACGGCGATGCGGGCGATGGGATCGAAAAACACCACATGGCCCGGCGTGTGGCCGGGGCAGAAGATCACATCCATTTCCACATTGCCGAACCGCACCTTGTCGCCGCCTTCCAGCCAGCGGTCCGGGGTAAACACCCGCGCGCCGGCAAAGCCGAATTCAGCGCCCTGGGTGGCGAGCTGATCGATCCAGAAAGCATCTTCCTTTTGCGGTCCTTCGATGGGAACGCCGGTAATCTCCGCCAGTTCCGCCGCGCCGCCCGCATGATCGATATGACCATGGGTAATCAGAATTTTTTCCAGCGTCACTTTATGCGCGGTAATCGCCGTTTGAATCCGGTCCAGATCCCCGCCGGGATCGACCACCGCGCCCCGCATGGTTTCACTGCACCACAGCAGGGTGCAGTTCTGCTGGAAAGGCGTGACGGGAATAATCGCCGCGGAGAGAGATGAGTCGAGAGATGAGTCCACTACGGCGTATCCCGGAAGTTTTTCGGCATGTCCTGCCAGCATTCGAAATAATCGTCCTGCAGCTCGGCGGCTTCATTGGCGAATTTCGTGGTGCGGATCGGCAGGCAGGTTTCGAACATGAACGCCATGCTGCCCTTATACTGTTCGGGGACGAGTTCGGCGTTGGACGCGCCTTCGAACGAGCCGGCGTCGGGGCCATGGGCCGCCATGCTGTTATGCAGGCTGGACCCGCCGGGCACGAACCCGCCGATTTTGGCGTCATAGCTGCCGGTCACCAGCCCCATGAATTCGCTCATGATATTGCGGTGGAACCAGGGCGGGCGGAAGGTGTCCTCGCCCACCATCCAGCGCGGCGGGAATATGGCGAAATCCAGATTGGCGACTCCGGCCGAGGCGGTCGGCGAGGTCAGCACCGTGAAGATCGACGGGTCCGGGTGATCGAAACTGACCGTGCCGATCACCATGAAATCCGCCAGATCATATTTATAGGGCGCGCAATTGCCGTGCCAGGCGACCACGTCGAGGGGTGAGTGATTGATGTCCGCCGACCAGAGATTGCCGCCGAATTTGCAGACCAGCTCGAACGCGCCGTCGCGGTCTTCATAGCGGGCGTCGGGGGTTTGAAAATCTCGCGGGTTGGCCAGGCCGTTGGACCCGATCGGCCCCAGATTGGGCAGGCGCAGAAACGCGCCGTAATTTTCACAGATATAGCCGCGCGACTCCCCATCGGGGAGATCGACGCGGAACTTGACGCCGCGCGGGATGACGCAGATCTCGACGGGGGAGACCTCCATGGCGCCCATTTCCGTGTGGATCTGCAGTCTGCCCTGCTGGGGGACGATCAACAGCTCGCCATCGGCGCTGAACATGAACCTGTCCTGCATGGATTTGTTGGCGACATAAAGGTGAATGCCGATACCGCTGTGGGACGCGGCATCGCCGTTCGCCCCCATGGTGACCAGCCCGTCGACGAAATCCGTCGGCGCGGCGGGGATCGGGATCGGGTCCCAGCGGAGCTGGTTGGGCGATATCCGCCCGTCACCGATGGGCGCCGTGCGCAGCCGGCCATTATCGAGGGGTCGGAACGGCTTATGGACCACCGAGGGCCGGATCCTGTAAGTCCAGGTTCGCCGGTTGGAGTCCCGCGGCGCGGTAAAGGCCGTGCCGCTGAGCTGTTCCGCGTAAAGCCCATAGGGCGCTTTCTGGGGCGAGTTCCTGCCCTTGGGCAAGGCGCCGGCCAGCGCCTCGGTGGCGAAATGATTGCCGAATCCGGACTGATAGGTCAGGTCGAGCGTTGCGATGGTATCCATGTTTTGTCCCCGGTCACGTTGACAGCTTGATTGATTTTAGAACACCCGGCCCGATTTCGCGACCGTATCGTGCATGGCGCGACAATTCACCGCCCACCGGCCCGGCGGGGCTTGCGCGCGCCGGGCATCCCATGCACTGTTTCGCGCTTGGTGAGTAAGGAGATATGGCGTGACGGACCAATCAATGCGCGGCTTTCTGGACATGGTGGAACGGGATTTCCCCGACGAATTCGTGCGGATCAGGGAGCCGGTCCGGCAGGAATTCGATATGACGTCCATGGTGTTCGAATTCGAGAAAGCCGGCCGCACGCCGGTCATCCAGTTTGAAAACGTCGAAGGCTTCGACATGAAAGTGGTCACCAACCTGGCCGGCAACCGCACGCTGCTGGGCGCGGCGCTGGGGGTCGCGCCGGATGCGCTGCCGGCGGCCTATCGGGAACGCTGCCAGAACTATATCCCGGTGGAGACTCTCGACACGGCGCCCTGGCAGGAAGTCACGTTCGAGGGCGACGAATTGGATTTGACAAAGCTGCCGATCCCGCTGCATTTCGCGGTCGACGCCGCGCCTTATATTACCGCCGGGCAATTGTCCGCGCGCGATCCGGAAACCGGGATCGACACCACGGGGTTCCATCGCCTGATGCTGAAGGGCAAGAACAAGCTTGGCCTGTCGCTGCATTCGCGGCGCCGCATGTATGAATTCCACCGCCGGGCCGAAGCCAGGGGCGAACCCCTGCAGGCCGCGATCACCCTGGGCATTCACCCGATCCATTACATGGGCTCCATGGCCTATCACTATCCGCCCGGCGTCCGGAAGCTGGAAATCATCGGCGGATTGTTCGGCGCGCCCTACCGGGTCGCCAGATGCTTCGACAGCGATCTGGAGGTTCCGGAAGGGGCCGAAATCGTCATTGAGGGCGAAATCCTCGCCAACACCCATGAGCCGGAAGGCCCGTTCGGCGAATTCACCGGCTATGCGTCATACCGGTCGACGGAAAATGTGTTCGTCGCCAAGCGGATCAGCATGCGCAGGGATGCGATCCTGCACAGCGTGGCAAGCGGCACGGCGGCGGATCATATCCTGATTTCATCGATCAGCCGCGAGGCGGAAATTCTCAATACCCTGCAGCGCAACCTGCCCAACGTGACCGGCGTCCATGTTCCGGTCATTACGGCGGGCGGGCTGATGGCGATCGTCGGCATGAAAAAGACCGCCGAAGGCCAGGCGCGTCAGGCGATCATGGCGGCGCTGGGCACCGAATTTTACTGCAAATGCGTGGTCGTGGTGGATGACGATGTGGATATTTTCAATCTGTCCGACGTCATGTGGGCGGTCATCACCCGGACCCGGGCCGACAAGGATTTCGTCTTCATCCCGGGCGCCATGGGGGCCATTCTGGACCCGACATCGGACCCGGAAGATCATACCCTGACCAAGCTGGGCGTGGACGCGACCAAGCCGTCGGGTAGGGATTTCGCCGAGCGGCTGACCATCGCCGGCGGCCAGCGGGACCGGGTGCGCGGCATCATGGAGCGCGCCGGGTTCAAATTGTAGGATTTGGCCCATTTGGCGCATTAATCGGGCATTAACGCCGTCGCGGGAAAATAGACCTTTAGAGGTCACCTTACACGGAGGGTCTGCCATGAAGACCACATTTCTAGTTACGCCCGAAAATCCCGACGGTTGGCGGATCGAGGATCTCCTGGCGGAGGTCCAGAACGACATCATCCGCCGGACCCAGAAGATCATCGACGACATCCGTCCGGACGCGCGGGCCGTACTCAACAACAATATTGAAATCATGACCCTGTTGAGCAAATGCATCGAACGGGCGCAGGATTCGACCCGGATTCTCAATAGCCTGGGTCCCCATCAGGAAGGCCAGCCGCGCATCGGCGTCCTTTAAGCCTTAGATTTCGAATTTTTCGACGGTCCAGGGCTCGGCCCTGGCGTCTTCCATCCATTTCCGCATGGCCGGAAGATCCAATACCGCATCCCGATAGCGGTCGGACACCGGATCGGTTTGAACCCCATAGGTCGCAAACCTGCTGACCATGGGCGCAAACATCGCATCGGCGATTGTGAACCCGCCGAACAAAAAACCCCACCGCCATCTCCGCCGCCATCTCCGCCTGAGCCGAAACGATCCCGGCAATCGCGCCAGATCGCCGTGATGCGCGCAATATCATCCGCCACGCCGTCGGCCATCCCCTTGCCCGGCCTGGACGCCCGGCAGTTCATGGGCATGGCGCGCCGGACGGCCATGAACCCGCCATGCATTTCATGGCTGACCGCGCGGGCGACGGCGCGGAGCGCCGGGTCTTCCGGCCACAGCCCGGAATCGGGCAGGCATTCGGCCAGATATTCACAGATAGCCAGCGATTCCCAGATCACATTGTTGCCCAAGGCGCTGCCATGGCGCAGGATGGGCACCTTGCCCGCCGGCGAGTGGGACAGGATTTCCTCCCTGGCCCCCGGCAGCCAGAGAGGAATGACGATTTCATCGAACGCCGCGCCGGTCTGGGACAGCGCGAGCCAGGGCCGAAGGGACCAGGATGAATAATTCTTGTTGCCGAGTATCAGGGTA
This sequence comes from uncultured Rhodospirillaceae bacterium, assembly GCA_937916005.1. Taxonomy (GTDB): domain Bacteria; phylum Pseudomonadota; class Alphaproteobacteria; order MPNO01; family MPNO01; genus CALGIA01. The sequence goes on along the minus strand of CALGIA010000178.1, from coordinate 6,727 downwards.
AATTTCGCCATGAGCATCTCTTAGGATGACCGAGGCCGCGCCGCAACTTGAGATTTGATCCGTTGGGGGCCATTGTAGCCATTCCCGCAGTTCAAAAAGGAAACATCGGTGGCATTCAACATCACGGGCAATATTACGGGCAAGAAATCCGCCGGGGCCATTCCCATCACTCCGATCGAAACAAAGAATTTCAAGGCGTGGCGCAAGACCCAGGGCAAAACCATGAAGGCCTGGGTGGATTCGACCGGCTTCAATGCCGTCCCCGGCACAGTCAGCCTAGTTTCCGCACCCAGCGGCAAGCTGGACCGCGTGCTGTTGGGAATAGCGGACCATGATGGGTTGTGGTCCTATGCCGCGCTGCCCACCACAGTGCCGGCGGGAACCTATTGGATCGATGCCCGGCTTGAGCCGGACCAGGCGACCATCGCGGCGCTGGGCTGGGCGCTGGGGTCATACGGGTTCGACCGCTACAAGAAATCCCCGCGCAATGCCCCGGCGACGCTGGTCTGGCCGGACAGATGCGACCGGGGCCATGTCCGCCGCACCGCCGATGCGACGGAGCTGGTGCGGGATTTGATCAACACGCCGGCCGGCGACATGGGGCCGGCCGAACTGGCGGCGGCGGCGCGCAAGATGGCCAAGGGACACGGCGCCAAATTCTCCGTCATTACCGGCGACGCTTTGCTGAAACGCAACTACCCGACCATCCACGCGGTTGGACGGGCCAGCGCCAACGCGCCCCGGCTGATCGATATCCGATGGGGCCGGCCGGGCGCGCCGCGCGTGACCCTTGTAGGCAAGGGGGTGTGTTTCGACACCGGCGGGCTCGATCTGAAATCGGCCACCGGCATGCTGCGCATGAAAAAGGACATGGGCGGCGGCGCACAAATTCTCGGCCTGGCCGACATGGTGATGGGGGCCAAGCTGGATGTCCGGCTGCGCGTCCTGGTGCCGGCGGTGGAAAACGCGGTGTCCGGCAATGCGATGTTTCCGCTGGATGTGATCAAGACCCGCAAGGGGATCACGGTGGAAATCGGTAATACGGACGCCGAGGGGCGTCTTGTGTTGTGCGATGCCCTGGCGGAAGCGGACCGGGAGAAGCCGGACCTGATCATCGATTGCGCGACCCTGACCGGGGCCGCCCGGGTCGCCCTTGGCACGGAGCTTCCGGCCATGTTCTGCAATGACGACGACACCGCCAATGCGCTCGCCGCCCATGGGACCGCGACCGGCGACCCCCTTTGGCGGCTGCCATTGTGGAAACCCTACCGCCCCATGCTGGACAGTAAAATCGCCGACATCAACAACGTGTCGGAAGGCGGTTTCGCCGGGGCAATTACGGCGGCGCTGTATCTGCAGGAATTTGTCGGCGACGCCACGCCCTGGGTCCATGTGGACATGATGGGTTGGAACCTGAGCGAAAAACCCGGCCGTCCGGCAGGCGGCGAGGCGACCGGCATGCGCGCGCTGTTCGCCCTGATCGAAGGAAAATTCGGCGGACGCAAGAAGTAGACCGCTTGCGCGGTTTCAAATAATTGCGCTACAACCCCTTATTGATCCGTAACCGAAATGATTTTACCCATGGCCGTACAGATGCAGCAGGAAGAGGCGCTGGAAATCTGGCGCAACGCGCTGTGTGAAAGCGTGCGCCGGGACGGTCCGGATTTATCGGCGCGCCAGATGGCCATAATGCTGATCGTGTACACCAACCCGCCACCCCATACGGTGCGCGGATTGGCGGCCGGGCTTGAAATTTCCAAACCCGCTGTGACAAGGGCACTCGACCGGTTGGGCAATCTGCGCTTCGTGCGCCGCACCCCGGACGAAGCCGACAAGCGCAGCGTGCTGTTGCAACGCACGGTGAAAGGCGCGGTGTTCCTGAGCGAATTCGCCGACCTGATCGCCTCGGCGGGACGCAAAACCAGTAGCTGATGTTTAGAGAATTATACCGACCACGGCGCCGGTCATGCAGGTCGCCAGCACACCGGCGGCGATGGACCGCGGGCCGAGCCCGATGATCTCGCTGCGGCGGTTCGGCGCCATGACGCCCAACCCGCCGATCATGATTCCCAGGCTGCCGAAATTCGCAAAACCACACAGCGCATAGGTCATGATCAACCGGCTGTCGGCGCTGAGCGCTTCCGCTGACAGCCGCGCCATGGACAGATAGGCGATCAATTCATTGAGCACGATTTTTTCGCCCAGCAGCCCGCCGGCGATGCGCGCCTCATGCCACGGGATTCCCGTCAGCCAGGCGAGCGGCGACAGCGCCACGCCGAGAATGGACTGCAAGGTCATCGGCGCGCCGCCTATATCGGGAAACAATCCGAGAATGGCGTTGGCCAGATGCACCAGCGCCACCAGGACGATCAACATGGCGACAATGTTGAGCAACAGCCGAAGCCCATCGAAGGTGCCGGTGACCACCGCGTCCATGGAACTTTCATACTGGCCCGCAATCGATATGGCGGCCTCTTCGGAGCCGGATGCCGGATCGACCGGGACCATGACCCGGGCGATCACCACGGCGGCCGGCGCGCTCAATACGGATGCGGTCAGCAGATGGCTCACCGGATCGGGAATGACGCCACCGAGGAAGCCCGCATAGAGAACCAGCATGGTGCCGGCGATGGTCGCCATGCCCGCCGTCATGATCAAAAACAGATCGCCGCGCCCGAGGCGATCCAGATAGGGCCGCACCAGCAGCGGCGCCTCGATCATGCCGACGAAGATATTGGCCGCCGTCCCGACGCTGGCCGCACCGCCGATATTCATGGTCCGGCCCAGGGCCCAGGCAAAGCCACGCACCACCAGGGGCAAAATGCGCCAGTGATACAGCAGGGCCGACAGGGCGCTCATCAGCAGCACCAAAGGCAGCGCCTGCAGCGCCAGGATGAACGATGCGCCCGGCGCGCTGGGCTTGAACGGTAGATCCCCGCCGCCGAGATACCCGAACACGAAAGACGTGCCGGCCCGGGTCGCGTCCTGCAGGGCGGCAACCAGATCATTAAGGGAGAGAAACGCCGCGCGCAGGAATTCAAACCGCAGCAGCGCGAAGGCAAGAACCAATTGTAGCCCCAGCCCGATCACGATCACCCGCCAGGGCAGCGCGCGGCGGTTCTCGCTCATGGCCCAGGCCAGGGCGATCATCACGACGAGCCCGAGGCAAGCCTGCAGAACGCCCGTCATGCCGGACGTCATTCCGCCGCGTCGGATTGGTCGGTGAGTATGTCCTGTGCGGAGGCGGGGGTGGCGGCATCGTCGCCCGGCACTTCCGCCGCCTCGCCGTCGATCATCGCGGGCTGGGAAAGTTCGACCACCTGGAATTGCGGCATCTGATTGGGCAGGGGCCGGTTCTTGGTGGGCCGTACGCCCAGATCGACCAGCCCGCGCGCGCGCGGCAACAGGCGGCTGTTTATGGACCCGGTCAGCTTGGCGAAATTATTGGCGGCGGATTTCAGCCCCTTGCCGACGCCCTCCACATGGCCAAGCACCATGCCGATCCCTTCCAGGAGGCTCTGGGTGGACGCGATGATTTTTTCCTGATTGGCCGCCTGCCGCCCGAGATCAATCTCGGCGCAGGCGAAGCCGATGATGCTGGACAGTCCCGACGGGCCGGCCAAGGTGATGCCGGCGTTGGCCATTTTCGACACGAATTTGGGATCCGCCTTGCGCAGCCGTTCTATCGCCGCTTCATTGGGTAGATACATCACGCTGAGGATTCGCTTGATTTCGTCGGACCGGCCGGCATTGCGATATTCTTCCAGAATGGCGCCCTGATAATCCTTGCCGGCCAGGGCGCGCAGATGCTGGTTCATGGTCCGGGCGAGATTGGCGTAGGCTTCGGCTTCTTGCTCGGTGCCCTCGAGTTCCGCAATTTCCAGTAAAAACTTGGACGCCTTGCTGTCGATCACCAGGACGGATTCGAACGGCAGAAATACCACGGCGTCGGGACGCAACCGCCGGGAATCCGACCCGACGTCGATATGGTGTTCCATGGAAAAATCACGGTTCCGTTCGAGCCCGAATTCCTTCAAGGTATTTTCCAGCCCGATCTGGGAGTAGTAGCCCGCGCCGCCCGGCGACGACAGCGCCTTCCAGACCGTATCCAGGGTTTCCCGGCTGTCCTTTACCTGGCCGTGCAGGGTCGTGACGGTCTTGGCGATGCCTTCGAAATGCTGGCCGAGATTTTCCGTTGTCTTGCGGATGCGTTCCTCGGACTCTTTCTTGGCGGCCTCGTTTTCACGCTTGTGATCTGCGATCAGCTTGGACGAGACCTCCTGGGCCGTGGACAGAACCGCCGCCTGGGAATGTTTCAGATGTTCCGCCTTGGCGGTTTCCCAATCGTCGAGCCGTTTCTGGATTTCATCCCGCGCCTGGTTTGCAAGGGCCGCGTGCCGTTCGGCGTCCGTGCGGTCTTTTTCAGCCGCGCGCTGGGCCTGGAGCGCGATGTCCCGCTCGGCTTTCAGGGTCCCGGCCTGTGCGTCGGCCTGTTGCAGGCGGGTGCGCGCCTCGGTCCGGTCGGACAGCGCGGCCGCGTAGTTTTCCATGGCTTCGACGGCGGTTGTCTTGGCGGCGTCCAGTTCCGACCGGCTGATATGGAGCGATTGCCCCAAATCCCGCGCCCGAACCACCGCGACCACGGCCACTATAATGGCGATCACCGCCACCAGAAGCGCCCCGATTGTCAGCAGGTCGATTTGCATGATCCGATTGACCCGTTATCCGGTTTCAAGGAAGCCGAACATAACACGAACCGCCGCCGAATCGCACGGGCCGGAATGAAACCTGTTGGCCTGGCCCGCCCAGACTTGACGGGGCGTGTGCGCGGGCATACCTAAAGCGAAGAAACCGCTTTTGAATTACTCGGTATGGACAGCTCTGCATGGCTCTTCTTTCGATCATCGTCGCGCCGGACAAGCGGCTCAAGGTAAAATCGACCCGGGTTGAGCGGGTCGATGACGACGTGCGCACCCTGATGGATGACATGCTGGAAACCATGTATGACGCCCCGGGGATCGGCCTGGCCGCGCCGCAGGTCGGCGTGACCAAACGTATTATCGTGCTTGATCTGGCGCGGCCGGATGAAGACCCCCAGCCCTATTTCATGGCCAACCCGGAAGTGATCTGGACATCCGATGAAACAGCGCCCTATGAAGAAGGGTGCCTGTCCCTGCCGGAACATTATGCCGAAGTTATCCGCCCCGTGGCCGCCCGCATTCGCTATCTCGACCGGGAAAACGAAGTTCGTGAGATGGACACCGAAGACATGCTGGCCAAATGCGTCCAGCACGAGATCGACCATCTCGACGGCGTTCTGTTCGTCGACCACATTTCGATCGTCAAGCGCAGCATGATTCTTCGCAAACTCACCAAAGCCAAACGGTCGGATTCCAAGGTCAGCGCCTGATCATGCCGCGCCCGATACGCCCAATGCGTCTGGTATTCATGGGCACGCCGGATTTCGCGGTTCCCGCACTGGATGCGCTGATCGGCGCGGGCCACCACATCGTCTGCGTCTATACCCAGCCGCCCCGGCGCGCCGGACGCGGCCAGGCCGAACGTCCGTCGCCGGTCCATATTCATGCCGACCAAAACGGCATAAAAGTGCGCTGCCCGGCCAGCCTGAAAGACGAGGAAACCCAAGCGGAATTTGCCGCCCTGAATGCGGACGCCGCAATCGTCGTGGCCTATGGGTTGATCCTGCCGCCGGAGATTCTGGCCGCGCCCCGGCTCGGCTGCCTGAACATTCATGCGTCCCTGTTGCCGCGCTGGCGGGGCGCCGCCCCAATACAGCGGGCCATCATGGAAGGTGACGAAGTCACCGGCGTCAACATCATGCAGATGGATGAAGGGCTCGATACGGGCCCGATCATTCTGGGCGCGGAGACCCCGATCACAACCGACACCAGCGGCGGCGCATTGCATGATTCGCTCGCGGCCCTTGGCGCGGTACTGGTTGTCGAGGCGCTGGCCGGGCGCGACGCGGGAACCCTGACCGCGACCCGGCAGCCGGAATCCGGCGCCACCTATGCCCGCAAACTGACCCGGGACGATGGAAGGTTGGACTGGAGCCTTCCGGCGGAAACCCTGGAACGCCGCGTGCGCGCCCTGAGCCCCCTGCCCGGCGCATGGTTCAACCATGGGGAAGAACGGATCCGTGTGCTGGAAGCGGAACTTCGCCCCGGGAAAGGCGCGCCGGGGACCGTGCTGGATGACCATCTGACCATTGGCTGTGGAACAGGCGCGCTGGGATTGCGCCGGGTGCAGCGGCCGGGCCGCAACGCCATGGACGCGGAAGATTTTCTTCGCGGCTTCGATCTTCCCGCCGGAACGGATCTGGGCTAGCCCCCATGACCCGGTTCAAGCTGACCATAGAATATGACGGCAGCGCCTTTTTCGGGTGGCAGCGCCAGACCGGGCAGATCTCGGTCCAGGAAGTCATGGAAGCGGCGATCCGTAAATTCTGCGGACAGGACATCACGGTCTTCGCCGCCGGCAGAACCGACGCACGGGTACACGCCATGGCCCAGGTCGCCCATATCGATCTGGACAAGGCGACCACTCCGCACGAGGTGATGGGCGCCATCAACGCCCATCTGCGGCCCCATCTGGTCGCCGTGATCAAGGCGGAAATCGTCACCGCAAATTTCGATGCCAGACGGTCGGCCCGCCAACGCCATTATCTCTACCGGATCATAAACCGCCGCGCCCCGTTGACCGTGGA
>CALGIA010000177.1 GCA_937916005.1 uncultured Rhodospirillaceae bacterium | reverse complement strand
CTGGCGGACAAGGATCGTCAAGCCGTTCGGAACTCGTCCCGGGCTCTGGCCCCGTTGACGATGTAACAAGAGACCAAACCGGCGGCCCCGGTGGCCGCCGGTCCTCATTTTTACTAATGCAACAGACAAACGCCCTTATGAAATTAACAGACTGATGTCGCCGTATTTCGCCGCCGCGCTCCTGATGGTTCTTACGGCTTTCGGCCATGTCCTCGGCCGCCATCGCGCCCGCTGGACTGCAGGCGGAGACATCCGGGGGCTGCACTCGCTGCCCCGGTATTACGGGCTGTTTGTCGCGCTTTGGACCGCTATACCCGCCGCGTTTGTGATGGCCTTATGGCTGGTGTTGCAACCGTATATCCTGGAACATCTGTTGATCGCGTCGCTTGGGGAGCAATTGCGCACTCTGCCGGCCGATACGCTTGGTTTGCTCCTGAACGATATCCGCAATTTGGCGGATGGTAACATCTCAAGCCGCCGTGGCGACCTGGTGGTGATTAAGGCTGCGGCCAGACTCTCCGAATGGCGTGCGCTGGGCCATGCCGGGTTGTTGGTCATGACGCTGGCAATCGGGATAGGTGGGCTTTTGCTGGCCTGGCGCCGCATCAGCCCTTCTCTACGGGCTAGGATCTCCGTCGAACGCGTATTTAAAATATTTCTTGTTGCCGCCTCCATGGTCGCCATTCTGGCCACCATCGGTATCGTTCTGTCGCTGCTGTTCGAGACCATCAGGTTTTTCGGCAAGGTGCCGGTAACCGAATTTCTGTTCAATCTCAGCTGGAGCCCACAGACGTCGCTCCGGGCCGATCAGGTCGCGAGCGCCGGCACCTTTGGCGCCGTGTCGCTGTTTGCCGGGACACTTCTTATTACCGCCATCGCCATGATCGTGGCGGTCCCGGTCGGATTGATGTCGGCGATCTATCTGTCGGAATATGCGCCGCGTCGCTTACGCGACGTGCTAAAGCCGGCGCTTGAGATTCTTGCCGGTATCCCGACCGTGGTTTACGGGTTTTTTGCCGCCCTGACAGTCGCCCCTGCCATTCGCGGCTGGGGACAGGCGGTCGGGCTGGACGTTGCATCCGAAAGCGCGCTGGCGGCCGGGCTGGTCATGGGCGTCATGATCATCCCGTTTGTTTCATCCCTGTCCGACGATGTGATCAATGCCGTTCCACAGACCCTGCGTGACGGCTCCCAGGCACTCGGCGCGACGCAGTCCGAGACCATCCGGCAGGTCATTATTCCCGCGGCGTTTCCCGGGATCGTTGGCAGCGTCCTGCTCGCCGTTTCGCGCGCCATCGGCGAAACCATGATCGTGGTCATGGCTGCGGGGCTTGCGGCCAATCTGACAATCAATCCGCTGGAAGCGGTCACGACGGTAACCGTACAGATCGTTACCCTTCTGGTCGGAGACCAGGAATTCGACAGCGCGAAAACACTTGCCGCGTTCGCTCTTGGCCTTGCGCTGTTTTGTGTAACGCTGGCGCTCAATGTCATCGCGCTCAAGACAGTCCGGAAATATCGGGAAAAATATGACTGATAGGCCACCGAATGGAGCGGGTGCGATAATCGCCGCCGAGGCCGCGGCGCGGCGGCGCAGGAAGCGCTATTCCGCCGAGCGGCGATTCCGGCGGTATGGTATTTTGTCTGTTTTTCTCGCCCTCGGCGCGCTGTGTCTCCTGATCGGCAGCATGACCGCGAAGGGTTGGTCGGCCTTTTTTCAAACCTATATCGTGCTCGAAATTGAACTGCCCCGCGTTGAGCTGGCGCCGGGCGGACGGGTCGATCGGGCGGCGTTGCACGATGCAAACTACGTCACCTATTTACGCCGGGCCCTGCGGGCGCAGGTCCCGGATGTTCAATCGCGTCGCGACCTCCGGTCGCTCTATCGTCTATTGAGCGGCGGCGCGGGCCTTGAGCTACAGAAAAGAATTTTGTCCGACACCAGCTTGATCGGTGGAAAGTTCCGGTTCGCCGCCGTGGCCTCCGACGATGTCGACCAGTTCGTGAAGGGGCATATTACGGCTGGAGGAGGCGGAAAAATATCCGCCCGACAGGCAGGGTGGATAAAACTGCTTGGCGCCGCCGGTATGGTCGAACGCCGTTTTAACGTCGGACTGTTCAGCAACGGCGATTCCCGTGAGCCGGAGCTGGCGGGAATCCTGGGCGCAATCATGGGGTCCCTGTTTACCATGGCCGTGACGGTGCTGCTGTCGTTTCCGCTTGGCGTGGCGGCGGCCATCTATCTCCAGGAATTCGCACCGGGGAACCGATGGACCGATTTGGTCGAGGTCAATATCAACAACCTTGCGGCCGTGCCGTCGATCGTGTTCGGTCTACTCGGGCTTGCTGTGTTTCTCAGTTTCTTCGGCATGCCGCGGTCGGCGCCGTTGGTGGGCGGTATCGTTCTGGCCCTGATGACCTTGCCGACGATCATCATAGCCGGCCGGGCGGCGCTCGGCGCGGTTCCGCCGTCGATCCGGGAGGCGGCCATCGGCATGGGGGCCTCGCCCATGCAAGTCGTGATGCATCACGTCCTGCCGCTCGCTTTCCCGGGAATCCTGACCGGCGCCATCATCGGCGCGGCGCGGGCGCTGGGCGAGACCGCGCCGTTGCTGTTGATCGGCATGGTGGCGTTCATCGTCGACATTCCGAGAGGCATAAGCGATCCGGCGACCGTGTTGCCGGTGCAGATTTATTTGTGGGCCGACAGCCCGGAGCGTGCCTTCGAGGAGCGGACGGCGGCAGCGACCCTCGTCCTTTTGGCGTTCCTGATCATCATGAATTTGGTGGCGGTCATTATGCGAAAGAAATTCGAACGCCGCTGGTAGAGGTTGAAAAAAATGAAAAAAAAGATTTTGCTGGACATGGAAGAGATCGAGACGAATGGGGCGCCGGAAACATTTTTAACGGTGCCGACCGCCTTGCCCGATCCTGAGCCGGACAGTGTGATGGAAGAGCTTACGCCAACAAGCAAAACGAAATTGTCGACCCGGAAGCTGAATGTCTTTTATGGCGAGAAACAGGCGCTCTTCGATATTGATCTGGATGTGCCGGAATGCTCCGTCACGGCCCTGATCGGACCTTCGGGTTGCGGGAAATCCACCTTTCTCCGCTGTTTAAACCGGATGAATGACACGATTGAAGGATGTGTGGTCACCGGCGGTGTCAAGATTGATGATCAGGATCTCTATGATCGGACGTTGGATGTGGTGGAGTTGCGGGCGCGCATCGGAATGGTCTTTCAAAAGCCCAACCCGTTTCCCAAATCCATTTACGACAATGTCGCTTACGGTCCCAGAATTCATGGACTTGCCCGGGACAGGACCGATCTGGATGAGATCGTCCAGACTTCTCTTGAGAGGGCAGGCTTGCTGCGTGAGGTCGAGGACCGGCTGGATGAACCGGGTACGGGGCTATCCGGCGGCCAGCAGCAGCGGCTCTGTATCGCCCGGGCCATCGCCGTGAGTCCCGAGGTCATTCTTATGGACGAACCTTGTTCCGCGCTCGACCCGATCGCCACCGCGCACATCGAGGAATTGATCGATGAACTGCGCGAGAAATACACCATCGTGATTGTTACTCACAATATGCAGCAGGCGGCGCGTGTGTCGCAGAAAACGGCATTTTTTCATCTCGGATTCCTGGTTGAATGCAACAGCACCGAGGAAATATTCACCAGTCCGCAGGATGAGCGAACTCAAGGCTATATCACGGGGCGATATGGTTGACCCCGCACGGAAGGAGCGAAGCCATGACCGGTGAACACATCGTCAAGGCATATGACGACGAACTTCAGCATCTCAACAACACCATTATCGAGATGGGCGGGTTGACCGAGGCGCAGGTCGAGGCGGCAATCCAGGCGCTGGTTACCCGCGATTCGGATCTTGCATACCGCATCATCGACGATGACGACAGAATCGATGATCTCAACTATGAGGTGGACAGCCTGGCGATGCGCCTGCTCGCGTTGCGGCAGCCCATGGCGCAGGATCTTCGCACGGTGGTGGCGGCGCTCAAGATTTCCGCCGACCTCGAGCGCATAGCGGATTATGCGACAAGCATAGCGCGCCGAACCATTCCCCTGGTGGAAACCGCGCCTATTCGTCCGATCCACGTCATACCGCGCATGGGCGAGCTGGTTATGAAGATGATGAAAAACGTGATCGACGCCTATATCGAACAGGATGCCGACAAGGCGCTGACCGTGTGGCATGCCGATGGAGAGGTCGACGAGATGTATGTCAGCCTGTTCCGCGAACTGCTGACCTACATGATCGAAGACCCGCGGCGCATCACGCCCTGTACCCATGTCCTTTTTATCGCCAAGAACATTGAACGCATGGGCGATCATGTGACCAATATCTGCGAGACAATTTATTTTCTGGTTCACGGCGAACGGCTTCGCACGGATCGGCCGCGGAAAACCCGTTCCGACCGTCTTTTGACCGACATGGATCCTGATCCATGAAACCCGTCATTCTGGTCATTGAGGATGAGACGGCCCTTGTGACCCTGATCCGCTACAATCTGGAGGCCGAGGGCTTCGAGGTGATGGATGCGCCGGACGGCGAGGAAGGGCTGCTGATCCTTTCCGAGAACGCAGTCGATCTCATTTTGCTTGACTGGATGCTGCCCGACCTTTCGGGCATCGAAATTTGCCGGCAGATCCGTCGCAGGTCCGACATCCGGAACATTCCGGTGATCATGCTGACGGCGCGCGGCGAGGAGGGCGACCGTGTTCGCGGGCTGAATGCCGGCGCCGACGACTATCTGTCCAAGCCATTTTCCTACAAGGAGCTGATCGCCCGAATCCATGCGATCCTGCGCCGTATACGGCCGGCGCTGGAAGAAAAAACACTGACGTTCCACGATATGGAGATGAACGTGGTGACCCACCGCGTGACCCGAGATAACCGCTCGGTCCATCTCGGGCCAACGGAATATCGCCTGTTGTGGCACCTGATGGAGAATCCCGGGCGGGTGTTCACCCGCGATCAGCTGATCAACGCCGTGTGGGGCCACGATGCTGAAGTCGATGAACGGACCGTGGATGTGCATATCCGCCGGTTGCGCCAGGAACTGAACGCAAAGGACGAGGTCGACGTCATTCGCACCGTCCGGGGCGCGGGCTATGCGCTCGACCTGGTGGGTTAGGGCGTTTAGCGGAATATCCGCGGAAAATACAATATGCTCCGGCGAATTTAGCGTCTGCAGATAACGCGGGCTTCACATCCGTACGCAGCGTCTTTCCTATCCCCTTGAGGCGCTCCTTGATCGGCTGTTGTCCGCCGGCGCGTGTGCGTTGGTCGGAACGATGGCCTGAAGGGGTAGGCTCGACAAATGTATGTGACCGGAAGGACTTCAAGACTTCATTGAAATGTCATCAGACTGTAATGCTCATTCCTCGTCCGCCTAACTGCCATAAGAGATTTTGGTTATGGTGGCGAAGTCCCCCTCAATGTCACAGCGGAAGCCATGAGTGGAATTTAGGGTGCCGCTTATGGCGAAAATATATCGTCGATGA
>CALGIA010000176.1 GCA_937916005.1 uncultured Rhodospirillaceae bacterium | reverse complement strand
AGGGGAATATTTTTTATGACCCTCGAAACGAATTATGCAAAGGTCCCTCAAGGGGGGATAAGAAAATGGGGGAGGAAAAGTTCTTCCACACTCCCACCACCTAACTGGTCGGAAGCGCCTGCTCGGCCACACCGGCCCATTCCGCCGGCACCGCGCCGGCGGTGATGCCGCGCCCCATATAGTAATCCCACAGCTTGCGGATATGGCGGGGGCGGCGGAACCGTTCCAGGAAGCTGGCCATTTCCTGTTTGGTCAGCGGCAGGACCGGACCGAGTTGGGCGGCGCGGAAGAATGCCTCGGCGTTTTCCACGAAATGCACCGTGTCGATCAGCACCGCCGGCACGTTTTCCGCCGCCACCACGATGCCGTGGGCGCGGATCAGGGCCGCGTTATGGGACCCCAATGTGTCGGCCAGCGCCTTGCCCAGTTCCGGCGTGTTGATATGGGCCGGGTCCGGGTGAACCGGGATGCCGTCGCCCCAGCGGGCCGCATGATTGCGCACCGGCGAGAGTTTCGGGCCATCGGCCAGGGTGAAAAGTATCGCCGTGTCGGGATGCACATGGGCGACCGAATTGATATCGGGCCGGGCCTTGAGGATTTCCGAATGGATGCAGACTTCCGCCGGCGGAAACAGCCCGTCGGGCCCATCCACCTTGTTGCCGTCGAAATCGGCCAGCAACAGATTATCCGGATGGACATCGCCCCGCGCCATGTCGAGATCCTGGATCACGAACAGCTCGCGTCCCGGCACCCGGGCCGACACATGGCCGGAATAATCCATGATGCCTTCCAGATTCATCAGCCGCGTACAGGCCGCGACCTCAATCTTCAGCCGTTCGACAATTTTATCCGTGTTGGCCAGCGTCCCGGTCATGCGCGTCTCCCCCGTCATCCGATGATCTTGGCAAGCCTCGCCGCCGGATGCAAATTATGAGGTGAAGGTTTACCCGTTCGGTCACTCATGGGACACTGGCAAAATCGCAGTAACCAATTAGAGAACCGAATAAATGACCGAAAATTCCGCCACGACGCCCCCTGCCCGCCCCAACGCGGAATATGAAGGCCTCCGCGAACTGCTCGCCCAGTTCGAGGAAATGGGGGAACTGGAACATGTGGACGGGGCCAACTGGAAACTGGAAGTCGGCGCCGTATCGGAAACCGTGGCGGCCGCGAACCCGGGCCGCGCGCCGGCGGTGCTGTTCGACAATATCGAAGGCTATCCGCAGGGCTTCCGTATACTGTCCGGCGCCGCCAATGCGGTTCGCCGGCTGGCCGTGGTGCTGGGCCTGCCCGACCCGGACAATGAAATCGATCTGGTCTGCAGTCTCCGCGCACAGATGAAAAAAGAGTTCAAGCTGATCCCGCCAATCGAGGTTGCGGATGGGCCGATTCTGGAAAACATCGATCGGGACGACGACGTCAATTTGCTGAAATTTCCCGCGCCGTTCGTGCATGAACATGACGGCGGGCGCTATATCGGCACCGACGATCTGGTCATCATGCGCGACCCGGATACGGGATGGGTCAATTCCGGCACCTACCGGGTCATGGTGCATGACGAGAAATCCACCGGGCTCTGGATGTCGCCCGGCAAGCACGGCAAGTTTATCCGCGAGAAATATTTCGACCGGGGCGAGCCGTGCCCGGTGCTGATCTCGTGCGGCCATGATCCCATGCTGTTCATCACCGCCCATCAGGAAATCGACCCGGGCGTCGATGAGCTGGCCTATGCGGGGGGCTTGCGCGGCCGGCCGGTCAAGGTGATCCCGAGCGAAATCCATGGGCTGCCCATGCCGGCCCACGCGGAGATCGTTCTGGAAGGCGAGATGATGCCGGGCGAGACCCGCGAGGAAGGCCCGTTCGGGGAATTCATGGGCTATTACGCCTCCAACGCCAGCG
>CALGIA010000175.1 GCA_937916005.1 uncultured Rhodospirillaceae bacterium | reverse complement strand
TACAAGTTACATCCCATAACTGGCGAAGAAATTCCCGATGAAGAAGCCAAAATAGAACTTCGTAGCTATCTCAACCCCCGGCCCGCAATTTGGCCACAGGCGGATTTCATCGTCGGCAACCCGCCCTTCATCGGCGGCAAGGATATGCGCCATGAATTGGGAGACGGGTACGCCGAAGCTTGCTGGGGGGTGCGCAAATATATTCCCGGCGGGGCCGATTTTGTGATGCATTTCTGGGACAAGGCGGCTGAGACCGTGCGGACAAAAAAGGCGCGGCGCTTCGGCCTGATAACCACCAATTCCATTACACAGAATTTTTCTCGCCGAGTAATCGCGCGGCATTTGAGTGCCAGGAAACCGCTGTCTCTCGTTATGGCCGTCCCGGACCACCCTTGGATGAAGTCAGCTGACAAGGCAGCTGTACGTATCGCAATGACGGTCGGCGAGTTCGGTGATTTCGATGGGGCATTACTTCGTGTGGTCGCAGAAGCCGATCTCAATTCCGATTCGCCCAAAGTGACCCTGAAGGAACGAACCGGAAAAATTCATGCGGACTTCACTATCGGCGCTGATATTTCTAATTGCGGGTCTCTTCACGCAAATGAAAAACTGAGCAGTAGAGGCATGTCACTCCATGGCGCTGGTTTCATCGTCACTCCTCGAGAAGCGGCAGGCCTCGGCCTTGGCAAGGTGCCGGGGTTAGATAAACATATCCTTCAATACCGCAACGGCAAGGATTTGGCGGCTCGCCCACGCGGGGTGATGGTGATCGATTTTTATCCGCTCAAAGAAGCCGAGGTCAGAAATAATTTTCCCGCTGCGTATCAATGGGTAATGGATCGCGTCAAGCCGGAACGGGACAACAACAACCGTCAAAGTTACCGGGAAAACTGGTGGATATTTGGTGAGCCAAGAAAAGAATTGAGACCGGCGCTCGACGGCCTCACTCGCTTTATCACAACAGTTGAAACATCTAAACATAGGTTCTTCCAGTTCCTCGACGCGTCTGTCCGACCGGATAACAGGCTCGTTAATTTTGGTTTTGAGGATGCCTATTTTTTAGGAATTTTGTCATCCCGAATTCACGTGAGTTGGACACTAGCTTTGGGAAGCACGCTGGAAGATCGTCCAATTTACACCAAAACACTTTGCTTCGATCCATTCCCCTGTCCCGATCCTTCCGACGACCTGAAAGATCGCATTCGCAAACTCGGAGATCAATTGGACGCGCATCGGAAATCGGTTCTGGGACTGCATGCGCAATTGACAATGACCGGCCTCTATAATGTTTTGGAAAAGGCACGGGCGGGCGAAAAATTGACCGAGGCCGAGACGGATATTTACGAAGCGGGTCTGGTCGGTGTCTTGCGCCAAATTCACGAAGACTTGGACAAGGCGGTGGCCGAAGCCTATGGCTGGCCCGTGGACCTATCGGACGAGGAGATCCTCGAACGCCTCGTCGCCCTCGATCACGAAAGGGCGGAAGAAGAAAAACAAGGCAAAATTCGTTGGCTTCGGCCCGAGTTCCAGGCCCCCAAGGAAGCAGCGGTGAAACAACCCGAACAGATAGAGGCTGATCTTCTGGTCCCCGTGAAAGGCGCAAAAAAACCAAGCCTCCCCACCCCGCTCCCCGAACAGGTCGCCGCCATCCGCGCCATGCTGGCCAATGTGGAAAAACCGATCATGCCACTGGAACTCGCGCGCCGTTTCAAACAGGGCAAGCGAGTTGAAAAGAAAGTGGATGAAGTCCTGCGCACCCTGACGCTTATCGGACAAACCGAAAAAACCGACGACGGTTATTTTCTTGCCCAGTAAAAACAAAGCAAGCCCGCATAAAAATGCGGACTTGCTAATCAGACGCCCGCTCTCCCACTGAGCTACACCCCCATAGCGTTAATATTGGTGGAGGTGACGGGATTTGAACCCGTGCACGGCGTTTATTCATTCTCAAACATTATACATCATAGATTGCAAAATGTCAAGTAAAAACTTTCTCAATGCACCGTTCCCTCCCCACTCTCACCTCCCGCGACGGCCGTACCGCCAATCGCCCGCGACACCGTGCACAGGACGTCGAGCAGTTTTTCCACCTGGGTTGAGCCTTCGGCGATCATGGTTCGGGCGTTGTTGATGTCGAGCTGGGCGCGGGCGGCGGGGTCGGTTTCGATTTTCTGGGCGGCCTGGTCGAACTGGTCGGACAGGGACTTCAGGCCGGTGATGGCGTCGTTCAGGGCGGAAGGGTAGGAGCCGATGGCCTGTTCGGTGGTGAAGCCGGCCAGGAATCCGTCGCGGATTTCCTCGGCCCGGCGGCGGAGCGCATGGGCGATGGACTCCCAGTCCTTCAGGCGGCCGGTTTTGCCGAGCCTGATTTTCGCGCCGCCGGTGCGGCGCCGCGCCATGTGGTTCCAGTGGCCCAGCAGGGTGTTGAAGAAATCGGCGGCCTCTGTCTCATGCCTGAAGCCGGGGAAATCATCGCCCCAGAACGATTTGATCACGTCGACCGGGCTGACCCGGCTTTTCAGGCTGACGATCTCGCCCAGCATGCGCATGCGGGCGATGTGGAACGGCGTCGGGCAGCCATGGCTGGCCATCAGTTTTTCGATGGCCGCATCGCCGGGATATCCGGGTTTGGGGGCTTTCATCGCCACGTTATCCCGTATGGGAGGGTTTGGTTCAAGACGGATGATCGCCGGTCCCGCCTGTGCTAGAAAACCTGTGCTGGAAAACCGGCAGCAATTTTCCAACCCGGCAATATTCCAAAAAGGCCCTTCCCTTCATGACACGCATCGCCACCTGGAACGTCAATGGCAGCCGCGCGCGCCTGCCGCGCATCGTCGAATGGCTGACCGAGTTCACGCCGGACATCGCGCTGCTGCAGGAAATCAAGGCGCGGGACGAAACTTTCCCCCGCGAGGCCATCGAGGATCTGGGCTATAATGTGGCGGTCCGGGGCCAGAAATCCTTCAACGGAGTGGCGATCCTGTCCAAGCAGCCGATCGAGGATGTGATCACGGAGTTGCCGGGAGGCGGTGAAGAGGAACAGGCGCGCTATATCGAGGCCTTTATCGGCGATATACGGGTGGCGTCTATCTATCTGCCCAACGGCAACCCGGCGCCGGGTGATAAATATGACTACAAGCTGGCCTGGATGGAGCGGCTCCATGACCACGCGCAACAGCTGCTGACCCAGGATGAGGCCGTGGTGCTGGGCGGCGATTACAATGTGATCCCCGAGGACGAGGACTGCCACGACCCGGTCGCCTGGCAGGATGATGCGCTGTGCCTGCCCGAAACGCGGCGCAAATTCCGCGCCATGATGTATCTCGGCTATACGGACGCATACCGGGCGCTGAACAAGGAGCCCCACCGGTACAGCTTCTGGGATTATCAGCGCGGCGCCTGGCAGAAGGATTTCGGCGTGCGCATCGATCATCTGCTGCTGTCGCCCCAGGCCGCCGACCGGCTGGTGGCGTCGGGTATCGACCGCAATCCGCGCGGCAGGGAAAAAGCATCCGACCACACGCCGGTCTGGTGCGAGCTGGGGCCGGCCCGAACCCCATGAGTGAAAAAATTCCCGGCAAGATCACCAAGTGGCGGGCCTATTACGAGGCGGTGTCGGGCAATCCGCCGCGCGACACCACCCTGCTGGCGCTGGATAGATGGCAGGAAGAAAACGGCGGCGGGCCGGGCTTCGCAATCGATCTGGCCTGTGGCGAGGGACGCGACACGGCCGAGCTCCTGCGCCGGGGCTGGCATGTGCTGGCGGTGGATTCCGAACCGGAGGCGATCGACTGGCTCAGGGCCCGCGGCGATCTGCCGACGGTTGGAAAGCTGGAGACCCTGTGCGCGCCCATGCAGGATGCTGAATGGCCCGGCGCCGATATCGTCAATGCCAGCTTCGCCCTGCCGTTCTGTCCCCCGGACCGGTTTCCCGATCTGTGGGCGCGGATTGTCGCGTCGCTGGGACCGGGCGGATATTTCGCCGGCCAGATTTTCGGACCCGACGATGACTGGGCAAATCCGGGCCTCACTTTCCACGACCGCGCCGGAGTGGAAAAGCTGTTCGACGGCTTCACCTTCGAGCGCTGCGATGAAATCAACCGGGACGGCAAGGACGCCCGGGACAATCCGAAACACTGGCACATGTTCCACATCGTCGCCCGCAAGAATTTCCGCAAAAACTAAGGACCCGTCATGCGCTATATCGCGATCGGTTTGCTGTTCGGCGGGGTCTGGGCGGTCATCCAATGGGCGCGCGGCGATATCACCGAGCCGGCCGCCCTGGCCATCCCGATCCTGTTCAGCGGCATGTTCGGCGGCGTTTTATGGGGCATGCGCAAGCTGGTGATCATATTGCGCAAAAAGTTCCACTGAGTGGAAACGGTTTCCACTGAGTGGAAATTAATCCCGTTTAATGATCCACCACCCTACTCGGCGGCTTGCGCGGCCGCCCGCTCCCGCAACGGCTCGATGATCCGGGCCGCGTTGCCGTGCAGGATGGCCTGCTTGTCGCCATCGCTGATTTTTGCGTCGTTGATGGCGTCGAGCGACCATTTCATGCCGAAATTGGTGCCGTCGGTGCCGAGCACGATCTTGTCGGCGCCATAGAGCAGCACGGCGGTCTCGATGGACCGGGGACCGAACGAATTGCAATCCACCACCAGCTTCATGTCGGCGAACGCCGCCGAGGGCGGCGGCGCGTCGGGCCGGTTGATCAGCGCCCGGTGGTCGAGCCGTTCCACCTCGAACGGAATATTGCCGCCCAGATTATGGCTTTGGACGGTGATGTTGGGAAAATCATCGAGGAAATCCGTCAGCACCAGCGTGATCATGTTGGACGACAGCCGCGCCTGCATGTCCAGCGTCGAAATCCGCGCGCCCGCATTGTCGCCGGCCTCCGGGTGCGGCGCGCCCGCATCGTCATGCAGCGGGCCATAGTGGATCTGGATATGGGCGTGATGCCGGTCGGCGATCTCCAGCAGCGGGCGGAATTTTTCGGCCCGGTCCAGCGACAGGAACCCGTCGCCCGGCAACAGCGCGCCGACCATGCCGGGCAGCGCCAGGGCGCGTTCGAACTCCGCCGCCGCCGTCTCCAGACCGGTATCCAGATCGGCCCACGGCAGGGCCGCCAGCCCGGTGAAGCGGTCCGGGTGCGCCGCGCACATGTCCGACACCGAATCATTGAACACGCGGACCAGCGGCAGCGCCTCGTCCAGCGGCAGACATTCGATTCCGAACACGGTGGTCAGGGACAGCACGCCGTGGGCGATGCCGTGATGATCCATGGAGGCGATGCGGCGGTCCACATCGTCGAACCCGGCCTCCATGGGAAAGCCCCCGGTATTCCAGACGATCCACTCCTTGCCGTCGTCGCGGGTTTCCAGCAAGGG
>CALGIA010000174.1 GCA_937916005.1 uncultured Rhodospirillaceae bacterium | reverse complement strand
GCATTCGGATCACGCACCAGCATCACGCGATAAATCAGGAAGACATTGATGAAGGCCGCCAACGCCGCGATTGCGATGATGAGGTCTTCCGAAATGCCATCGGGGCCAAAAATATCGGAAAAATTCATATCTCGAACCGGACCATTTTCATCATCACGGCGATACCGATGAACATCGATGTCAATCCCATCCCGACCATTATCAGGCCACGCGGATCACCAAACAGCGCCATGACATATTCCCCGTTCACCAACCGTAGCAACAGGAACATGATAAAGGGCAGTGACCCGATGATGTATGCACTGGCCTTTGCTTCCGACGACATGGCCTTGATCTTAAGTTTCATTTGACGCCGTTTGCGCAGGATATCCGATAGGTTTTCCAGAGTTTCAGCTAAATTACCACCGGTTTCGCGCTGTACCGCCAGGCTGATGACGAAGAACTGGAATTCCGCGGTGTTGATGCGTTTCGTGGCCTCCAGCAGGGCCTGATCCATGCTTTCACCTAGCTTGATCCGGTCAGCGACTTTGCGGAATTCGTCGCCCACCGGGCCGCCGAACTCGTCGCCCACCGAGCGGATCGATTCCGGCACGGGAAGGCCTGACTTCAGTCCGCGAACAATCAAATCAATGGCTTCGGCGAAGCGCGCCGTGAACTGGTTGATCCGGCGCTTGATCATAAAACCGACAATCATATGCGGCAGACCCGCGCCCAGCGCGATTCCGAACATGATGGCGATCACCGGCGGAAAATCAAAGAACATAGCCCGGATGAGCGATGAGACAATGCCGATGGCCAGTGAAAACATCACGTATTTCAGGATGGTTATATTTTTCCCGGTACGGGCAAGCCGTTCATGTAGCAAAGCCGGCCGGGGCAACAGCCTCTTGATGAATTCTTCAAGGCGCGGCATGGAGGAGGAGCTGGCGCCGGCGCGCAAATTTCTGGCTTTTTCGGGCGCATTTGTCTCCCAATTACTCGCGCCAAAGCGTTTCTGAAGACTGGTGACGCGTCCGCGCATTCGGCGCGATGGTCCGCTGCTGACGGTGCGAAATAGCAGCAACGACACCATACCGGTCAGATTGGCGACGATCACGGCAATCGTGGGGGCGTTGGGCATGAACATCAGATCGCCTCCAGAAGCATCCGGTCGAGACTGAAATATTCTGCCCTGGGAGTGAAATGGGGCCGTATGCCGCCGGATTTGAAACTGCCGGTCAATTTGCCGTCAATTTCGCCCTCGAATTGAAAACTGAACAATTCCTGGGTCGTGATGACGTCTTCTTCCATCCCGACCACTTCGGCAATGCTGGTAATTCGGCGAATGCCATCACGCATGCGGCTGATCTGTACGATCAAGTCGATCGCAGCGGCAATCTGGGTGCGGACCGCCTTGCTGGGCAGGTTGATCCCCGCCATGCCGACCATGTTTTCCAGACGCGTCAGCGCTTCACGGGGACGGTTCGCGTGGACCGTGCACATGGAGCCGTCATGGCCGGTGTTCATGGCCTGAAGCATGTCGACCGCCTCGGACCCGCGAACCTCGCCCAGAATGATCCGATCCGGGCGCATACGCAGGGCGTTCTTCACCAGGTCACGCATGGTAATTTCACCCTGGCCTTCCAGGTTGGCCGGACGTGTTTCCAGCCGCACAACATGCGGTTGCTGCAATTGCAACTCGGCGGCATCCTCAATGGTGACGATGCGTTCGCCATGATCGATAAGTTGCGACATGGCATTCAACAATGTGGTTTTCCCGGACCCGGTACCTCCGGAAATCAGGATATTGAGCTGGCTACGGGCGGCTACCTTCATCACCGTGGCCATGGCCGGGGAAATATTCTGCTGGGCCGCCATGATGTCGAGGGTAATCGATTTTTTTGAAAATTTCCGGATGGAAATCGAAGCGCCATCAATCGCCAAGGGCGGGATGATAATGTTTACGCGGCTGCCGTCTGCCAGGCGGGCATCGACCAGTGGCGACGATTCATCGACTCGCCGCCCAATGGCGGTGACGATGCGCGATGCGATATTCTGGACATGGGCATTGTTCTGGAATTTCACCGTTGTGAGTTCCAGCTTGCCGCGCCGTTCCACATAAACCTGGTTCGGTCCATTGACCATGATATCGGTGATTTCTTCATCCGCCAGCAATGGCTCCAACGGACCAAGACCCAGCATATCGTTGATAAGCATGGTGACCAGATCGCGCTGTTCCATCAGGTTCAGATTCAGCTTTTGCTCGCTCAGGATTTCGGCGACGATATCGTTGATCTGGCGCGCCAGTTCGCCGCGCGACATTTCGGAGGCCGCGCCGGCGTCGATACGCTCCATCAAAATTGGCTGGATGATACTCTTTGCCTCATCGACCGATGACGACGCGGTTTGGTCATAAGTCGCTTCGGTTTTCTGGATATCAAACGAGTCTGTTTGGTGGCGCGTACCGGGCGCGGGGGCAGTGGTAATTTCTGAAACTGTATCGGAAGCCCCATTGGGAGCCGCATCGGAAGCCCCATCGGGAGCCGGGGTGATGCCCGCGGGTGAAATCAAGGGCGTTGCGGCTTCTTCACGGGGCGCAACGGTTTCGGGCTCAGCTTTGGTCCTGTGGTTTTCGGGTTCACCGAGGATTTCGTTTACGAACAAGGTCACGAGATCGCGGATTTCGAGAATATTCAGCGATAAGCGTCCGCGCTGCTGAACCTCGGAGATGATTTCCTTCACCTCGAGTGCGATATCGCGCCTCGGAAGCTGGTTGGCCATGGTGGAATCGATGCGTGCATTGATGATCGGCTTCAAAAGCGCCCGAGCGCCCGCGATATTGTTGACATTGGGGGAGCCGTCATCGCTGCCGTCGGGATCGCCCGAACGCGTTGCAGCCGATGGCCCGGCGCTTTCCATTTTGCGGCGGCTGAACATGGTGCAACTATTTCCCGAGTTTGAATAGTTTTCCGAATCCGCCGGATGAACGGGATTCCACGGGGCGTTCGCCACTCAGGACCTCGGCTGCGCGGCGCAATTCCTTGACCAGCGGCGTACGTTTTCCGACGACCGGAAAGGGTTTTCCCGCATTGGCGGCGGCGCTGGCCAATTTTAGATCCGACGGCAGAAAATGTTTCACCGGCAGTTCCGTGCCGCGCTGGAATTCTGCCTTGGGTAATTCACCGGATTTGGGACCCGCGACCTTATTTGCGATGATGGTAAGAGCCGTATCAGGCGCAATCTCGCGCGCAAGGTGGGCGATGCGCATGGTGTCGCGCATTCCCGCAAGGCTGAGGTCCGAAACCACGGCGATCATATCGGCGCGGGCAAGCCATTCCGGCCGCGCGACGGCAAGTCGGGCCGGCAAATCGATCACGGCGCAATCGAAATCATCCGGTAATGCGTCCAGCAGAATATCGAAGGCTTCCGGCCTGACGTCCACGACGCGGTCGAGGCCCTCTTCGCTACCCAACACGAATAGATTTTCGCTCTCATGGGCCATGGCGCTTGCGATGAACAGGCCGTCGATTCGGTCGGGCTTCTCAAACGCCTCTCGTAGTCCGTGGCTGGGTTCAAGGTCAAGCGAGAGCGTAACCGTGCCGAATTGCAGATCCAGATCAATCAGGGCGACCGTTCGGTCCAGCTCATTCGCCATGATCCAGGCCGTGTTGACGGCGACCGTGCTGGCGCCCGCGCCGCCGCGCGCGCCAATCACGGCAATGACGCGAAGTTTTTTTTCTTCCGGCCCGACGGTTTCCTTCGGCTTCTCCTGAGTTCGAAGGGCCGATACCAGATCATCCGCGCTGATTGGTTTGACCAGATAATCCACGGCCCCCAATTGCGTGATATCGCGATAGAGCGTGACATCATTGACATCGCCCATCAGGACGATGCGGGTCGATGGCTCGCATAATGTCTTGAGCGAACGCAGCGCACCCACCGGGTCATCGGAGCCGGAAACATCGATCACCAACAACGGTGGTGACACTTCCTGGGACAGCATGCCCAATGCAGCCGGCAACCCGCCGTCATGAATTGTCGCGGCCGGCCAATTGGCCTGAATGGCCTCCTGTACGGTTATGCGAGTGTTTTCATCGGCAACGAAGACTGTGAGCTGTTCCGCATTTAATTCGGATTGTTTTGATTTAGACACGCGAATACTCACTTTCCGCCTTGGCCGTTCAGCTTAACCAAAGGCGGTTCTTTGACTTTGTCGTTGCGGTACTTATTGACCGCACTTGCGCCTTTTTCTCCATCCGACGGCCCCATGGGAGCTCCCTGAACCAGATCGCCCGGGTCGGCGACCATGAGTCCGAGATTTGATGTGGTGGCGCAGCCGAAATTGCTGCTTCGCCGGTTCGCGGCATCGAGGCCCGGCTGCTTGGTCCAGTCGGGGCAACGGGGCGGCGTGACCAGATACCGGCCTACCACGACCGATACGGGGCGCACGGCGCCGCGCGCGACAATGATTTCAGCCTTGACCCTCATCGTGCGAAGGTGTTTCGCGACGGCGGCAACCTGATGGTTGCCCGGACCCTGGTTCGCGCGGATGAACACACGGTCGGAATCCCCGATGTCAATTTCATCCAGAAAGCGGCTGATTTTCGCGCGCTCCATCTGGGACAGGCTGCTAGCCGGGGATGCAAATTCGACCTGGTGGTCGAAGGTGATCCAGGACACCTTGTTTTCCTTGGGAGCCTCCTGCGGCGACCAATGTTCAGACGCGTCGCCGGCGCATGCGGAAACCATCAAGACCGCGGCCAGACAGGCAAGGCCGCGTAAAGACAACGCGCGTCGTGGGAACGATAATTGCTTACTCATTCATCCACTCCTAATCCAGCACAAAGCCAACCGGGCCGGTAAGTCCGGCGGCGCCACGGCCATGGGGCCCCTTGGCGGTTCTGCCGATGCTGGGACGGTGTGTTCGGCCGTGAAGAATACGATCCACATCGTTCGGTGGCGTCAGGCCGTCGATGGGCGACACCAGCTTCCGGCTCGATACCGGGCGAACGATATATGGGGTGACGATGATAACGAGCTCGGTTTCACTGCGCTGGAATTTATTGGACCGGAACAGGGAGCCAAGCATCGGAACGTCGCCCAGCCCCGGAAACTTGTCCACGTTGCTGTTGATGTTGTTCTGTATCAACCCGGCAATGGCAAAACTCTGTCCGCTGCCAAGCTCGACCGTGGTTTCCGCCCGTCGCGTTGTCAGGGACGGAATGCTGAAGCCCTGGATTGACACGGAGCCAGCGGCCGATAGCTGGCTGACCTCGGGCCGAACTTTGAGATTGATGCGCTTGCCGCCGAGCAATGTGGGGGTGAAAGCCAGCGAAACGCCGAACTGTTTGAACTCAATCGTCACCTTGCCGTCGTCGGGCACGATGATTGGAAATTCGCCTCCGGCCAGGAACGTTGCTGTTTCCCCGGATATTGCGGTCAGATTTGGTTCCGCGAGGATTGTCACAAGACCTTCATCATCCATGGCGTCGATCAGACCGTTCACATCGACGGTTTCATTGACGAAACTGGCGGACAGCGCGTTGGCGCCATTTGGCCGGGTGATCGCCGAGCTTCGCCCGGCCGCCTGGAAGGCGGTTGCCCCCGCCAGAAAAGGCGCGCCGGTGGCGAGCCCGAATAAAAAGCCGCCGCTTTTAAACATAGTTGTCCAGTTGATCCCGAATTCCTTGATCACCGAACGCGATACCTCGGCGATGCGGACCCGGAGATTGACCTGATTGGGCGCCGTTACCGAAAGTTTGTTCAACAGATTGGTCGGGTCTGTAACCATGCGCGAGGCGATCTGGCGGGCGTCCTCGGAATCACTCGCCGTTCTGACCGAACCGCTGAGAATGATCGCGCCATCAAGGGAACGGACATCGATTGCCGAATCGGGAAGGAAGTCATTGAGCGTCTTGCGCAGGCGCGACAGATTATGGTTCACGGTGATCTTGCGGCTGAGCAATATCTTGTCGTTTCCATCAACGGCGTAAAGACTGGTTTGGCCCGCCTGCTTGCCCGTGACGTATATCAAACGCGGCGACTTCACCTGGACATCGGCGATTGCCGGATTGGCCACGAACACAGTCGACGCCATTCCCTTGAGTCGAATTAACACTCCCTTGCTGGCCTCAATCTCAATCGCCTTTTCGGTGACGTCGATAAATTCGGCCGCACGCGCCGGAAGCGCCAGTCCCGACAGGGCAATCATGGCGCTGATAAGAAAGATGTTTCGGATTTTCATTGGTTTGATCCAGCGCCTTTCGCCGAGCTGCCACGCAGCACGGTCACTTCATTGTTCGCTGATCGGCCAATAAAGGCGCTTATATCAGAGGATCGGGTGAAAGATTTGCTCCGTCTCGCGGGTCCCTCCGGAGCCTCGGCGATTCCATTGGCCTCATCGATGGTGAGGCTTCTGAGACTTAGCGATAATCGGCCAAGCTGCGCCGCGACGGCGACCATTTCCGCCTGTTTCGGCGTAACCTCCAATGTCGCTGTTTTGGCGACCTTGGGTTTGCCATCCTGGTCGTTGGTGGTTTGATCGACCGCCAGTACCCT
>CALGIA010000173.1 GCA_937916005.1 uncultured Rhodospirillaceae bacterium | reverse complement strand
GCCGCACACTGAACGCGCTTAAGAATAGCTGGGAGGCTACAAAATGAGCGGGACCGGATCACTCGCCGAGGAACTGGACAAGCACCTCAAGACCTACAAGACGCGGCAGCCGAACTGGCGCGTATTCGGGCTGGAAACCCAGGTCGATGAGAAATTTGCACGCGCCCAGCGCCGCTATCTCGGGACCAGCGGCAATGCGGCTCATGCCGACCCGTCGGCGTTGATGGGCGAACATTTCACCCTGACCATCATCCAGCAGCCGGCCGGGCATCTGCAGCCCATGCACCACCATGATGAGGAAGAGGTCTTCTTCGTCCTGGTCGGCAACCCGACGGTGGTGTGGGAACGCGACGGGGAAACCATTGAGCGCCGACTCGAACCCTGGGACATGGTCTATAACCCGCCGGGCATGATTCACGGCGTGCGCAATGATTCCGACGAAGATTCCTATTTCCAGGTCATGCTGGGAAATCCTGCGCCCGACCGGCCGAAATACGAAGACCCGGAGCTTTTGCGGCTCCAGCAGGCGGACCGCCCGGACGAAGAAGCCCGCCAAAACTGATTGAACATTAATTAACTCCGACCCAAGGGACCGACATGGCCAACAATGACAATCTAAATTACGACACCGATTTCACCTCGGAAATTCCAGTCAAATTATCAGCCAACCGCATTGAGACGGAATGGGGCTCGGACGTCCTTGTCGACATGCTGGCCGCAATGGGCTGCGAATACCTGATGCTGACTCCGGGATCGACCTATCGCGGATTGCATGACTCGCTGATCAATTACGGCCGCAACCACAAACCGGAATTGCTGCTCTGCGCCCATGAGGAAATCGCCGTCGCCATGGCCCACGGCTATGCCAAGGCAACCGGCAAGATCGGCTGGGTGGTGCTGCACGACCTGGTTGGTGTCCAGCATGCCCTGATGTCGTTCTATAATGCGTGGGCCGACCGCCAACCCCTGCTGGTGTTGGGCGGCGGCGGACCGATGGTTCCGGAAGACCGGCGCGCCATCGACTGGATTCATTCGGCCAACGCGCAGTCGGAACTGGTTCGAAACTATACCAAGTGGAGCGATGATCCGGCGACACTGCCGGCAATTCTGGACTCGTTCCTGCGCGCCCAGCGCATTGCCTTGAGCGCGCCGGCCGGACCGACCTATGTGACCATCGATACCGGCTTGCAGGAAATGCGCGTAAAAGAGGGCGATTGCCCATTGCCCGACCCGTCCCTGCCGCAATATCAACCGGCGCCGCCGATCGCGGCGGCCGCCGATTCCATTTCCGCCGCCGCCGACCTTCTGTGCGAAGCTAAGTTCCCGCTCATCTACGGCGCCCGTATCGGGCTGGAGCGCGGCGCAACCGAGCCGATGAAGGAACTGGTCGAACTGCTGGGCGCGGCCTATCAGGAAAACGGGGACTTCGTCTGCATGCCAACCGCACATCCGCAGAACATGAACGGCGGCTATGCGGGAACAAAAGAAACCGAGATCCGCGGCATGGCCGACGTGATTTTATTGGTCGATTCCGCCGATGTGGCGGGCGCCACCGGCCAGTATGACAAGGCGCGCGGCGGCTGGGACGCCGGCGCGGGCGGGGCCGACAAAATTCCGCCCAAAATCATCGACCTGTCGCTCAACGATCTGCGGATCGAAAATTGGTCCAATATCGGCGGCGCAATTTCACCCACAGAAGTACAGCTTCTGGCGGAGCCGATGCACGGGCTCAACCAGTTGCTCGACGAAGTCAGGCGTCGAGCCGAAGGCGAACCCGCATGGCGCAAGCGGGCCATCGAACGCACGGCGAAAATCTCCGGCATGCACGACAAGCTGCGCGCACGCCAGAAGGCGGAGTTCGCCAGACTCCACGACCAGTCTCCCATCGCCCCGGCGCGCATGATCGAAGAGCTGTGGAACGCAATGAAAAACCGCGACTACCTGCTGCTGATGCGCAACGGGCGGAGCTGGTATGAAGGCATGTGGGAATTCAAGGAATCCGGCCAGTTTCTCGGCAGTAACGGCGGCGGCGGCGTAGGGTATGGCCCGGGCGGAGCCATCGGCGCGGCCCTGGCGGCGCGTGACCGGGGCAAGTTCCCGATCTGCGTCCTGGGCGACGGCGATTTCACCATGGGGCCGGCGGCGCTGTGGACCGCCGTCCATTACAATATCCCGCTGATGATGGTGCTGCACAACAATAACTCCTTCGGCAATGATGAGGAACACCAGATCACCCTGGCGGAAATGCGAAACCGCCCCGTGGAAAATGCCTGGATCGGCCAGCGCATGTCGGGTCCGTCGCCTGATTACGCCGCCATCGCCGAAGGGTACGGCGCCGTGGGAATCGGGCCGATCACCGAGCCCGGCGAAGTCGCCGGCGCGTTCGAGCGGGCGGCCAAGCTTGTGGAAGGCGGCGGCGTCGTGTTGGTCGATGTCCGCACCCAGCTTAAATAGGGTTTTGAGGGGGGAGACCGGAAAATGAAATTCGCTCATTTTTCGCATGTCTGGAAAAAGCCGGGGATAACCCCGGCCCAGCGCTACCAGCTGCTCTGGCGCGAACTGGAGCTGGCCGACAAGGTGGGGTTCGATTACGGGTTTTGCGTCGAACACCATTTCCGGCCGGAGGAAAGCTGGATGTCGTCCCCGAGCCTGTACACGGTGGCGGCCGGGGCGCGCACCAAGCGTATCCGGCTCGGCGGCATGGGACACATCGTTCCCGTCCACGACCCCATAACCCTGGCCGAGGAAATCGCGCTGGCCGACCAGATGCTGGACGGAAGGCTGGAGGTCGGGCTGGTCGCCGGGATCAACCCGATGTTCTTCGGCCCGTTCAAGAAAGAGTATGAGACACGGCGTGAGGTAACCATCGAATTTGTCGATTTCCTCAAGGCCGCTTACACGGAGTCGGATCATTTCGATTTCAAGGGCCGCTTTCACGATTATGAAGGGGTGAAAATCGCGATTAATCCGGCGCAGCGCCCGCACCCGCCGCTGTGGATCGAATCCCGCGATCCGCCGACCCTGGAATTCTGCGCCAAAAACGGCATCCATACCGGTTATTTTCTGGTCAACCCGCGCAACGAGACCATAGATCGCTACCGGGTTTTTCTCGACCAGTGGAACGCTGCGGGCTGGCCGGAACGCCCCAATATCGCCTATTCCACCGTGGTCTTCGTCCATGAAACCGACGCCAAGGCCATGGACGCGGCCATGCCCCATGTGGGCGATGCCTATCGCGGGTTTTTCCCGGTCACCAACAGCGCCGAGGAATTGAAGGAAGTCCAGAACCAGCGGGCCGATCTGTTCATCCAGCGCGGCGAACCGGGGTCGGCGGAAATCATGCGTAACCTTCTGGATGCGGATTATCTTCTGGAGAACGACCTGATCCTGGTCGGATCGCCGGAAACCGTGGCCGAAAAGTTGAAGGACTGGGCCGTGGAAGGCATGTTCAACACGTTCTTCGGCGAATATGATTTCGGGAACCTGGGTGAAGAAGATCTGATGCGGTCGATCGGCATGTTCGGAACCGAGGTGATCCCCCTGCTGCGCGAATTCGAACCGTTTTAAATCACGGTTTAAATGGCTGACTTTTTTTCCTTTCTGACCCAGGGCACGGATCTATCGCTCTGGGCGTTTCTCGGCCTGTGCGGGGTTTCCTTTATCGGTAGCTTCATTACCGCGTCGCTGGGTCTCGGCGGCGGGCTGCTGGTGCTGGCCACCATGACGCTGGTGCTGCCGCCGGCGGTGCTGATCCCGCTCCATGGGGTCGTGCAAATCGGGTCGAACGGCTTTCGCGCATTGCTGATGCGGCGTGAAATCCTGTTTTCGATCATCCCGTCCTTCACCCTGGGATCGCTGGTCGGCGCGACCATCGGCGGCCACGCCTTCGTTGCGCTCGAGACCTGGGTGCTACAGGCGGTGCTAGGGGTATTCGTTCTCTACGCCACCTGGGCGCCGGGCTTTCGGAGCAGCAAGCCGGGACCGGCGAAATTTCTCGGGCTTGGCATCTTCGGTGGGTTCCTGACCATGTTCGTCGGCGGCACCGGCCCGCTGGTCGCGCCCTTCGTCAGCGCGGCCTGCGACCGGCGGCAGCAGATGGTGGCGACCCATGCGGCGCTGATGATCTTCCAGCACAGCTTCAAGGTCATCGCCTTCGGGTTCATGGGCTTTGCCTTCGGATCATACATCCCGCTTCTGGTCGGGCTGTTGTCGTTCGGCGCGCTGGGTACCTATGGCGGGCGCATGGTGCTGAACAGGCTTCCCGAACAATTATTCCGGACCATGTTGCGAACCTTCCTGACCCTGCTGGCGCTGCGCCTGCTTTACGCCGCTTCCGTGGATTTTTTCCGTTAGCACGTCTCAACTGATTTGGATCAGTGACAGCGAAATCCGAGAATGCGCTAGATTCCCGCGCCGGCGCTTTATCCCGGCCAAGCAGCAGCGTGGAATTGGAGATTATCCATGGAACTACCGACAAGCGACCGGATGCGGAAAGAAGTGGTTGAGGGATACAGCACCGACAAGATGCTGAAAGCCGCCGCGCGTATGCGTGACGAGCGCGGGTTATCCGATTTCCCCATCATCGACGCCGATGCGCATCACTATGAATCCGAATCCAACCGGGAAATCGCCGAATTTATCGACGATGAGGTTCTGTACCATCAGGCCATGTCCAACCCGGGCCTTCTGTCCACGGGGCGCGGCACGCTGCAACC
Source organism: uncultured Rhodospirillaceae bacterium (assembly GCA_937916005.1). Taxonomy (GTDB): domain Bacteria; phylum Pseudomonadota; class Alphaproteobacteria; order MPNO01; family MPNO01; genus CALGIA01. Next base: position 1,065 of record CALGIA010000173.1, on the reverse strand, counting down.
CATGGGCGGCCGGATCACGCGCTATCCCCTGCGCCCGCTGGAACAGACGCCGGCCGACGACGATCACCGCGATATCCATCTGACGCACCGCTTCATGGACGCCATGGGCACGGATTACGGGGTGTTGTACCCGACCGGGCTTTTGTCGGTGGGGCTGACGTCGCCCTCCATGGAAGCGACGCTGTGCCGGGCCTATTCGCGCTGGATGATGGAAAATATCGCAACCGATTCATCGCGCGTGAAAGTGCTGCTGCAGCTGCCGTTCGGCAATCCGGAAGAAGCCTACAAGCTGGCGCTGGAATATGGCGACGACCCGCGCGTCTGCGGTTTCCATGTGGGCAGCGTTCGCTACAACAAGGTGCACGACAACGCCTATATGAAAATCTATTCCTTGATCGAGGAAACCGGCAAGCCGCTGTCATTCCACAGCGGGTTCAACCCCAACGATCCGTTCATGTCGGCGGGCGAACCGTTCATCGTGATGCATGCACTGGGCTTCACCCTGTTCAACGTGCTGCATCTCTGCAACTGGATATGCAACGGCCTGAACGAACGTTTCCCCAAGCTCAAGGTGGTATGGACCGAATCCGGTCTGGCGTGGGTGCCCTGGATAGCGCAGCGGCTGGATAGCGACTATCGCATGCGGTCCAGCGAATGCCCCCTGCTGAAAAAGCTGCCGAGCGAATACATACAGGACATGTTCTACACCACCCAGCCCATGGAAGTGCCGAACGATCTGTCGCTTCTGGAATCGACTTTCAAAGTCATCAAGGCGGAAACCCAGCTTCTGTGGGGCTCCGACTACCCGCACTGGGACATGGAACTGCCAAGCGTGATCTACGATCTGCCGTTCCTCGACGAAAAGACCAAGCGCAACATCCTCGGCGAGAACGCGCGCAAGGTCTTCAACATCGACGTGTCCGACCGGTATCCAGATTACAGCCCCTTGGTTTAGGGAGAGGGATTAAAAAATGGCGGTAAAAGACAGGCTCCTCGTTGGCAAGACTTCCGAATTCAAGGACGGCGACAAGAAGATGGTCGTCAACGGCAAGAGTGAAATCGGCG
>CALGIA010000172.1 GCA_937916005.1 uncultured Rhodospirillaceae bacterium | reverse complement strand
GCCAGCATGTGGGACGGCTCGAGGGTTTGCGTTTCCATCCCGACGAGACCGGCTCTGGCGAGGAGCGCAAGGCGCTCATGGCGGCGGCCAACCGGACCCTGCAGCGTGAAATCGGACATCGGGTGATATCGCTCAGCGCCGATCCAGACGCCGCCTTTACCCTGCATGATGACGCTGCGATCATCTGGCGGGGCGCCGTGATTGCGCGATTGCGCGGCAATGAACATGCCCTGGCGCCGCACATTGATATCCTGGCCCATGGCGCGGTGTCTCCGGAACAGCGTGACCAGGCGCGCAGCCGGTTGTCGCGCTGGCTCGATGCACTGATTGCCGAAGACCTCGGCCCGTTGATTGGGCTGCGTGATGCGGATATCGACGGTCCCGGGCGGGGGCTGGCCTATCAATTGGTCGAGGCGCTTGGCTCCCTTCGGCGCAAATCCGCCGCACCGTTGATTCGCGCCGTCACCCCTGAAAACCGCAAGGCGCTACGTCGGCTGGGCGTCCGCATCGGGGCGGAAAGCGTCTATGTGCCGGTGTTGATCAAACCTCGCGCGGCGCGGTTGCGCGCCATGCTGTGGCAGGTTTACAAGGATGAAGCGATTCGTCCGCCACCTGCTCCCGGTTTGACGTCGCTGATCCCGGACCCCAATTGTAATGAGGGGTTTTACGAGGCCAGCGGCTATCGTCTGATTGGTGGACAGGCGCTGCGCATAGACATTCTCGACCGGTTGGCGGTGATCCTGCTGCGCCTGGTCCGTGGCGGCCCCTTCGAACTGTCGCACGAGATATTGTCGTTGCTCGGCCTGTCCGCGGATCAGGCTCTGCCCGTGATCGCCGCGCTGGGCTACCGGATGCGCGAAACCCCTGATGGGCCACGGCTTGCCCGCAGCAAGGCAAACCGGCATCCGGCGGGAGCTTCCGCCAAAAGAAAGCCCAAACAACCTCAATCCGCGCAAAAAGCCAAACCCCGTCAAATTCCGGTCGATCCCGATTCACCATTCGCGAAACTACAAGAATTGCGGATCGCAAAATGACCGGCGTGTAATGTCTGCGAACGGCCCTGAACCGGATGCGATCCGCCTCGATAAATGGTTGTGGCAGGCGCGATTTTTCAAAACCCGCGCCATCGCGTCCAGATTATGTGCGCTGGGCCGCGTCAGGGTGGACGGGGTTGTGATTCGGAAAGCCCATTACGCCGTCCGCCCGGGATTTGTGCTGACATTTCCCCAGGCCCGCACCATTCGTGTGGTCCGCGTTTTGGCGCTTGGCGACCGCCGTGGGTCCGCCCCGGAAGCGGCCACGCTTTATGAGGAGGCGATCGAGACCGCCGATCAGAGCCTCCATCAGGACGCCCGTCAGAATGCCCATCACGGCCCTGGGCGCTTGCCTGTGCGCCGGTCGCCGTGATAGGCATCGCGCCATGATCAACAGAATAAAATCCTTTTTCGGCGACCGCCACGCCAAGCCGGGCGGCGCAGGCGGGCATCATACGGTCGATGAATTCCACCTCGCCGCGGCCGCCTTGCTGGTTCATGCGGCGTCCGTCGACGCGGATTTCGATGCCGACGAGCGGGCCAAGATTCTGGAACTGGCCCGGGTTCGGCTGGAATTGACCGCCGAGGAAGCCGAGACCTTGCTGCAGGCCGCCGAGCGCGCGGCCGATGAATCCGTGCAGCTGCTTGGCTTCACCCGGGCGATCAAGGATAAGTTCTCCTATGAGGAACGGGTCGGGTTGATTGAAATGCTGTGGGAAGTGGTTTATGCCGACGGCAAGGTCGATGAATTCGAATCCCAGCTCATGCGGCGCATCGGGGGCCTGATCTATGTGACCGACCGGGACCGCGGGATTGCCCGCAAGCGGGTACTGCAACGTCTGGAACATTCTTAGTGGATAGAATCCAACATATGGCTTCCATATGCATAAAACAGTTGGTTCGCATGCCTATTGGTATTAAATTTTGCCGATACATCAGCGGTCGCGTCGTCTGAAACCGACGCGCCTAAATTGACGCCGTTACAACAGAAGATTAGTGGAGAGCAGCATGACTTACATCGTCGACGATTCTTGTATCAGATGCAAATACATGGATTGTGTAGAGGTTTGCCCCGTGGATTGTTTTTACGAGGGCGAAAACATGCTGGTTATCCAACCAGACGAATGTATTGATTGCGGTGTCTGTGAACCCGAATGCCCGGCCGAGGCGATTCATCCCGATACGGATGATGGCGCGGAGAAATGGGTGGAAATCAACGCCAAATACGCCGGTCTCTGGCCGAATATCACGCGCAAGACCGATAGCCCCGCCGATGCCGATGAATGGAAGGATGTGCCCGACAAGTATCCGGAGCAATTCAGCGAAAAACCCGGTGAGGGCAGCTGACGTCCCGCTTGCAATCCTGATACGGATAACCCGCCGCCCGGATTCGGAGCGGCGGGTTTGATTTCAGCGATCCTTGACGTTAAGGCCTGAGTACCAAAAACGCTTTTATTTCAAGCGGTTTTGTGGTATCTATTAATCTTGCCGATTGACAAAGAAGCGGTCCGTCCCCAGCTAGTATCGGGACGGGACGGTCTCTTTGGTTAAAGGCCGCCTTTCCTACGGCTTGGGCGGTCTTTCGTTTTGCGGGCATGGCGGCTGTTTGGACAATTCGGCTCGAATTTTCTGTTTGACGATGAGTGAGAGATATCATGGCGAGTAAACTTCCGTTTTCCAAGGGCGATTATGTGGTTTACCCGACACACGGGGTCGGCAAGGTGTTGGGAGTCGAAAGGCAGGAGGTTGCCGGGTTCGATTTGCAGCTTTTTGTTATTTCCTTTGCGGCGGAAAAAATGACGCTGAGAGTTCCCACCGACAAGGTGAAGGAATCGGGTCTGCGCAAACTCAGTTCTCGGGACAAGATGCAGACCGCGATGACCACACTGAAAGGCCGCGCGCGCGCCAAGCGCACCATGTGGAGCCGCCGCGCCCAGGAATACGAAGCCAAAATCAATAGCGGCGACCCGATTTCAATTGCGGAAGTGGTGCGCGATCTGCATCGCGCCGCGGGGCAACCCGATCAATCCTATAGTGAGCGTCAGATGTATGAAGCGGCCTTGCTGCGGCTTTGTGGTGAATTGGCGCTGGTTGAAAAGATCGACAGCGCCGCAGCCACCGAAAAGGTCGAAACCTTTCTGATCAAAGTTCCGGCGACCTGATCGAAAATGACCTGATCGAAGCGGCCTGATCGGGCTGTCTCCGTTACCCGGTTCAGGGTTTCTCTTGGTCCGGGGTATCGTCGTCTTTCTTTTTGTCGGCTTCCAAACCATCCAGGTCCCAATCAAAGTCATAACCCTTGGGATCCTTCGCCGCATATCTGTTGGCGGCGGGAGATCCGGGCGGCGCGACCGCCGGTTCAATGGGCGGGCAGGGTGTGTCGGTGTTCCCGATTGGGGGCGCGAAAGGTTTCGGAACAGGCTTGGCCACAGGCGTGGCAACAGGCTTGGAGATGGACGTGGTAGCAGTCTTGGCGCCGGGTTTGGCAAAGGGGGTGGGCCAGACGACGGGGGGCGACGTTGGCGTTGGTGACGGCCCAATCGACAACGGAGCTGCCGGGGTCGGCGGCTTAATGGCTGGGTTGTACGCGCGCGCCGCCTGGTCGAGATCGCGCCGTACTGGCGGGTCCGGTCGTTTCGATGTTTCGCCCAGCGGTTCCTCCGTCAGTTCCAAAATTGATTTGGGGTCCGACTTGGAGTCTGGTTTGGGTCCGGGTGCGTTGAATTTTCCGGAATCCAGACGAAAGACGCGGATTCCGCCATCGCGCCCGCGAATTTCCTGACTGCCCCGCGCCGTCAGTTCGAAATCATCTCCCAAAGCATCGGCCACATCGCCGCTGACCAGGATGACCGAGTCTTCGCCGGCGCCCCAGGTGGTCTTGCCGAGTTCCTCCAGCCGTTGCGCGAGATTCACCGTATCGCCCACGACCGTGTAGTTGATGCGTCCCGGGGCGCCGATATTGCCCACGATGGCCGGGCCCGTATGGACTCCCATGCGGACGCGAATTGGATCATCCCCGCGCTCTTCCCGCGCGCGATTGCCCCGGGCCACGGTCTCGCGAATGGCCAGCGCGGCCCGGCAGGCGCTGGTGATGTGATCGCCGGAATTAAGGGGTGGCGCCCAGAACGCCATCACCGAATCGCCGATGAATTTGTCGAGCGTTCCGTCCTCGGCCTCGATACATTCCGCGAGAAGTGAAAAATGTTCGTTCAGCAGATCGGCTGTTTCGGCCGCTGACAGGTTTTCCGCAAGGCCGGCAAAGCGCGCGATATCGGTGAACATAACGGTCACATCATGCTCAGCGGATTCGATGCGGGCATTTCCGCCCGCCTTGATGATTCGGCGCGCCAGCTTGCGCGGTACGTAGGTTTCAAACCATCTCAGCCCGGCCATCATGGAGTTGAATGCGCCGGCGGCGTCGGCGAATTCCCGCATGCGGGTGTTTTTGAAATTGATGTCCTGGCTAAAATCCAGCTCTCCGATCCGCCGGGCCGCAATCGCCAACTCGCGCACGGGGCGGCTGATCCATCGCCCCAGGACCAGCGCCATCACCACGACCAGAAAAAGAACGAACCCAGCCGCCATCGCCGCCTGGGCCAGTCGTCGCATTTCCACACCCTGGCTGGAACCGGGCCGTACATATGCGCCAACGATTATTTGGGCCTTTCCGTAGCCGGCGACGCGGCGATAGAAGATCGGGTAGTAATCACCTTGATAGACGACCAAATGACCGCGGGTCTGGCCGTTGAGTTTGAGTTTCAGCTCCTGCCGGGCCTTGGGGTCCCATATCCGGGCGATGATCGGGTCGCCGATCTGGTCGAGCCGGGGCAGGGGCTGGCGCGATGATGATTTGAAGCCGCTTTTCGAATTCGCGCCATGGGCCAGGACATGGTCATTACCGTAGAGAACGAAGCGGGTCGGGGCCGCGTCGGTTCGTTCTGGTTCAGGGTTGAGTTCGGAAAGCCCGGACATCGATACAACGGAAACCAGCATGCCGAGAAATTTGCCATTGTGGCGCAGCGGCGATCGAAGATCGATCATTGCCGATTTAATGTCCCCACTCCAGACAAGACGTCCCCAATAGGGGCTGGTCCGGCGGCGCGCATCGTCCATGGTGCGACGCAAATCCGCCCGCCCGCTTTCATTGGCGACATGGACCGTAATTCCATTGCGCCCCCGCCGGACGCGCACTACGTCGATTCCCGCTGAAATAAAAGCCATGCCGAGAATTTGAGGCGTTACCGCCATGGCGCTTGTGAATCGATCCGACAGTTCAAGCTGGTCCTTCGGATTGAACTCGCCGCGCGAAACCTGGGCTGCGATATGGGCGCTTCCATTTCGCACGGGCTCCAGATGCCGCCGCAGATCGTTGACCATGGCTGAATTGGTCAGCTCGATTTTGTCCGCCAGCAGGCCGAAAGTGTTTTCCCGCGCGCTCCACATGGTGATCAAGAAGACTCCGGCAACGCCCAGGAATATCAATGCGCCGAACCCGGCCATCAGGACCGTCGATATGGAATAGACCCGCCGTTGGGGGGAGTTGTTTCCGGGAGGTTTGTATGGGGCTTTTGCCATTACCGCCAAGCTTACGAGCCCTGTGTTTTTCGCGCAATTGGTCTCGATTGAATAAGTTTGATCGGACGTGCGGGCATCAGCCGGTCCGACGGACCAAAACCGTTGAGTGTACGAAGCCGTTCTATCCGCAATTTCGGGACGTCCATGCGTCTGGCCAGGCTATCTTGGGTGTCGCCTTTTCTTGTGCGAATCACTGAAATTCTTTTGACTTGTATATTTCGCGCCTCATTCTCGCTTAATCGCCGGAAACTATATGTGACGCGGCGCAGGGGAAGCGACATTCGGTGGGTCAAATTCGGTTTGGTGAGAAAAAGGAACCGGTAGATGGTCCTGGAATCATACCGGATCGCCACGAGCCGCAAATCTATGGCGCCGCCGCGGCCGGAAACCCGCGCGGTCCCCGTGGCGGCGTCCAACCCATTGATCGTAATGGATTGAATATCGTCCAATCTTGTGTTCCGCGCCCATGTTTGGGTCAGATAATGGGGCAGCGGGCCCTGGCCCGGCTTTCTGGCGCGGTCGAAAATGAATTGCGAACCCTGCGGTCCGATGCCGATAACGGATTTGGGCGAATTGATAAGGCGAAACCCCTCGGGCGCCTCGAACCGAAACCGGCTTACGGGATGGGTGAATATACGCCCATCGATGATGCCGCCCTTTGGATCCGCGCCATAGAGTATGCCATCGATCTTGGACAGATAAATGTCTTGACCGACGATCGGTGCGGATGGTCCGGGCAGTTTTGCCGCCGATGCGCGCCGCGCCGCGCGATCGACCCGTTCCAACGGCGCCGGGTGCGTGGCCAGATAGTTGGACTTGTCGATCTTGTCTGGCGATTGCCCCCGAAGTTTCGCCTCAAGCCGGCTGTGGTTGCGGAGTTTGCGCAGGAAGTTCGACATGGCGAAGGGGTTGTATCGGGCCCGAATCATGTAACGGAGCCCCAAATCATCCGCCTCGAATTCATTTTCCCGCGAAAAGCTGCTCAACACCGCCGATAACCCACCCTGTCCCGCCTGAAGGACGCCGCGCTGCGCGGAAGGCGCCGCGACCCCGGCGAGAATTCCGGCTCCGGTCAGCAATAAATTGGCCAGCATGCCCTGTCCGTGCCGTTCCGCGTGGTGCAGGGCGGTGATATGTCCCAGCTCGTGGGCCAGAACGGCGGCAAGCTGGGCTTCATTATCGGCCAGCGCCAGCAGCCCGCGCGAGACATAGATATAACCGCCCGGCATGGCGAAGGCGTTGACGATATCCGAATTCAATATCGTAAATTTATATGACAGGTCGTGCCGCTCGCTGGTCTGGGCGAGAAACTGGCCGATGCTGTCGACATATTTACGCAGCGCCGGCGAGCCGTACTCGCCGCCGAACTGCGCGAT
>CALGIA010000171.1 GCA_937916005.1 uncultured Rhodospirillaceae bacterium | reverse complement strand
CTTGCCGGCGACGCTGAGCGCGACCGGGCCCATCACCACCGCCGTGGCCGCATTGTTGATGACGTCCGAAAGGGTCATGGTCAGCACGAGAACCAGCCCCAACACCACCGCCGGCCCGAAACCCGATACCAGCGCCACCAGATGGTTCGCGATCAGACTGGCCGTACCGCTATCCTGAAACGCCGCGCCGATGGGGATCATCGCGCCCAGCAGCACCACGATGGGCCAATCGATGCTGTCATAAATTTCCCGAGGCCCGACGATATTAAGCAGCACCATGCCGAGGGCCGCGACAGCCAGGGCGACCGGTATGCTCAACCACCCAAAGGACGCGCACAGGATCATGACGGCGAACAACCCGGTCGCCAATCCAGCGCGGCGTGGCTCGCCGATGGTGATGCCCCGCGGCGCCAGGGGAAGGCAGCCGAGAGAGGCGACAAGCTCGGGCAGGCGCTCCTCCTGCCCTTCAAGCAGCAAAATATCGCCGGCCCGAAATCTGAAGGACCGCAGCCGGCCATGGAACGCCTCGCCCGCGCGGGCGACGGCAATCAGATTGACGCTATAGCGGCGGCGCAATCGGAGTGCGGCGGCCGTGCGTCCGACAATGCGAGATTGCTGCTGAACGACCGCCTCGGTCAGCGACAATGTGGCGCGTTTGCCGTCATCCTCATCATCGGGGTTGCGGCCGACCTTCTCCAGCTTGAATTCCGTCAATACCGCGTCCAGCGCTTCGGGCGCTGCCTCCAATATCAGAATATCGCCGGCGCGGATCTGCTCCCGGCGTCCGGCCCGGTCAACCCGCCGGTCATTGCGCACCAACCCCAGGATGACGACGCCGTGTTCATCGATTTTGTCGTCGAAATCAGTCAACGCCTCGCCAATCGCCGGGCTGCCCTCGGGCACGGTGGCTTCGCTGACATAACCCTCGATTTGAAACAGTTCCTCGGGCGTGGAATGGGCGCGCCGCGAGCTGGGGATCAAGCGCCAACCGACCAGCGCCACGAACGAAATCCCGGCCAGGGCGACAACACCGCCCACCGGCGTAAAATCGAACATGCTGAACGGCGTTCCCACCGCATCGGCGCGAAACGCCGCCACGATGATGTTCGGCGGCGTGCCGATCAATGTCACCAGCCCGCCCAATATGGAGGCGAAGGACAGCGGCATCAGGATTGCGGCCGGCGACCGTTTCGCCTTGGCCGCGGACTGGATCGCGGCCGGCATAAGCAGTGCCAGAGCGCCCACATTGTTCATCATCGACGACAACACCCCGCCGATGATGGATATCAGCCCGACATGCCGCGACGTGGATTCCAGCGGCGGCAACAGATGCTTGGCGATCAGATCGACCGCGCCCGCATTCTGCAGGCCCCGGCTGACGATCAACACCACGGCGACGGTGACGGTAGCCGGATGGCCGAACCCGGCGAACACGTCGTTAAAAGAAACCGTTCCCTCGATCGCCGCCGCCAGGAGCGCAGCGATGGCAACCAGGTCATAGCGCCACCGCCCCCACACGAAGAGCGCGAACACGGCAATCAATAATCCCAGCATAAACAGCTGATCAATGTTCACAGGGTTTCTTCCATTTGGTGGAATGCCTCGGATGGGATAACAAAAGATCGCTACTCGGCAAAGAAATCACTGATAAGGCGGCAGAATCTTGCGTTCTGTTCGATCTGGGTCCAGTGGCCGCATTTTCCAAAAACGTGAAGCTGCGAGCGCGGAATCAGGCGGTGCATGCGGATGCTTGAATCCAGTGGGATCACCTGGTCCTCGCGGCCATGGACAATCAGGGTTTCGTTTTCGAGCACCCGCAGTGCGTCCTCGGACGCGGCCAGCGCCGCCACATGACGCTGGCGCGGGGCGGGGAACATGCTCGCGTAGGATTCCTGGTAACCGGGGCGGATGCTGGCCTCAAAGCGCATGCGCACCAGATCGTCGGTCATGATCGACTGGTCATGGGCGAACAGCTTGATGAGAGCCTGCATGTTCTCGACCGAGGGCTCATACCCCCAGACCGCGTCGAGGCCCGGCGTGAGCTCGAATTCGAGGCCGCTTGATCCCATCAGCACGATGCGGTCGACCCGCGCCGGGTGGCGTATGGCCAGCGCCAGCGCCAACCCGCCGCCGAACGAGTTGCCGACGATGCCGGTCTTCTCGATATCGAGCGCGTCGAGCAGCCCAACCGCGTGATCGACCCAATAATCCATCTGATAACGCGCATCGGCAGGGCGTTCCGTATAGCCGAACCCGACGATGTCCGGCGCGATCACCCGGAAGGATCCTGAAAGCACGGGCAGCACTGTCCGCCAATTGGCCCAGGCGGTGACGCCGGGGCCGGATCCGTGCAGCAGCAGAACCGGCGCGCCGTTTCCCGCATCGTGATAATTGGTGGCGATGCCACCCGCCGAAACGGTCTTTCCGATCTCCGGATTGCTGTTGTCCGCCATGACTCGCCTCTTTCGCTCCCTGATCCACTGAACCGATGTTATCCACGCCTTCCGCCAAAAGCCAACAGGATGAACAAATCCTTACATGCTACCCGGATTTAACCGTTCCTTACCCGTAATATGGGATAATCGAGCTTCATTGAAAAAACATGGTTTTGGCTGTGGGATATGGTCTCGGCAGATTTCTGAACGACAGGCAAGGCGGGGTCTTGATCTATTCCGCCATGTTCATGGCGCTTGCCGTCGGCGCGGGCGCCGTGGCGATTGATTTCGGCCGGCTTGAACTGTTGCGCAGCGAAATGCAGCACGCCGCCGATGCCGCGGCCCTGTCCGGCGCGGTACAACTCAACGGCCAGGATGATTCCATGGTCCGGGCGGAAGATGTCGCCCGAAATGCCATGGCGCCGTCGAGCAATATGCCGGCTGCTGGCGGCGGCACTTCGTTGAATATCGCCACAATAAATTTTTATGCGGATTATGCGACCAAGACCGCCGCATCATCCGGGCTCGATGCCAAATTCATCGAAATCAAATTTGCCCCTCAGCAGGTCAACCTGTTGTTTGCGCCGGTTTTCGGTGGTCCCGCCTCAAGTACCTTGAATGCCGCCTCCGTGGCCCGTGTCCGACCCTTTGTGTGCCATGCCCCGCCGCTAATGATGTGCGATCTTGCCGAGCAGAACCCAGCCCTCGACCCGACCCTGCCCGCAAACATCGGCCGGCAGATCCGGTTAAAGGAGCCCCAGTCGGGCGGCGGCGCCTGGGCGCCGGGCAATTTCGGATTGCTTGCCTTGCCCGACGGCAGTTCCGGCGCGGCCGACATATCCAACGCTCTGGCCGCCGTCACGCCCACCGACTGTTATGAAATCGACGTTATCACCGCGACCGGCTCCAAGACCAACAAGGTCAAGGAAGGCATGAATGCGCGGTTCGATGTCAGTTCCTTGCCGGACCCGCCCGCACCCAATGTGATCAATTATCCGGTGGATACGGATCTTGACGCGGACGCCAATCTCAAGATGGGCGATGGGGTCTGGGATATCGATACCTATTGGAACGACAAGCACGGCGCCGCGACCCCGGCGGAGCTCGCCGGGGCCAGTCGCTATCAGGCCTATCTGTTTGAACTTGGCTTGCCCTTTGCCCGCAATGGCAAATTGACCTCATACCCCATGCCGGGCGGCGTGGCGCCGGCGGGCTATACGGAGATTACGCCGGCAGGGGCAACCGTCCCTGTAAATGGGGCCAATCCGACCCTGCCTGATTTCGACGGCGTCCCGCAAAATGCGCCGGCGTCCAATGGCCAGGCGCGGCGACTGGTGGAAGTGGCCTTGCTGCAATGCGTCGCCGACGGGGTAAACGGCCACGGCACCTACCCAACCAACGGAAAATATGTCGAGATGTTCATCACTCAGGAAGTCAAGGATCCGCCCGACGCAGCCATCTATGGCGAGATCGTGCGGTCGTT
>CALGIA010000170.1 GCA_937916005.1 uncultured Rhodospirillaceae bacterium | reverse complement strand
CCTACAGCAGATATTGCCTCCAGCGCCTAAATTCGGGCGCAGACGCCCCAGTGGCAGCATTAATTCGCGGGCAGTGATGATCGTCGGCGGGCAAGCCCAGGCGGGGGTGCGCGATGCGCTGTTTGTGCATATCGGGGCGGAAAACGCGGCAACGGGCGGCTCAGCGGGATTTATCGCGCAGCATCTGGATCAGGAATGGATGCACCGGAAACCCTATATTGATCCGCGCACGGCAAGCCGGGCCTATCGACGCGCCGGAAACACCCGCATACAGCACCTGGATCTCCTGCCCCCGATTTGACGGCCGGTCAGCCGCATTTGGAATAGCCGCAGGATGAGCAGACGTCACAGCCTTCCTGTCGGATCAGGCTGGGCTGAGCGCATTTCGGGCATTGCCGGAAAGAGCCATTGAGGCCAACGACACGGCGTTCCTCGCCGATTGCCGGCTCGCTGTATTTTCCGGAATGTTCCGTCGCCGGAAGGAAGCCGTTCTGGATCATGTGTTTTTCGATGACCTCACCCAGCGCGGCCAGCAATGACGGAACATATTTCCCGTCCATCCATTGGCCGCCGCGCGGGTCGAACACGGCTTTCAATTCGTCGACAACGAACGATACATCGCCGCCACGGCGGAAGACGGCGCTTATCATGCGCGTTAGCCCCACCGTCCAGGCGTAATGTTCCATATTCTTTGAATTGATGAACACTTCGAACGGGCGACGGCGGCCGTCCTGGATGATGTCGTTCAGCGTGACATAGATCGCGTGGTCGCTGTCCGGCCATTTGAGTTTATAGGTGCTGCCGGGGAGTTCCTCGGGCCGGTTCAGCGGCTGGGTCATATAGACGACGCCGCCGGCCTCATAAACATCGTCGGGTTTGGGAATAGGCTGGCCGAGCGGAAGTTCGGGTTCGGACGATTGTTCGCCCGCCGCGCCGTCACCGACCGAAAGCACGGAACCGGTTATTTCATTGGGGCGATAGGTCGTGCAGCCCTTGCAGCCCAAATCGTAGGCCTGTTCATAGACATCCTTGAAAGCGTCGAACGGCAGATCGACCGGAACGTTGATGGTCTTGGAAATCGACGAATCGATATATTTCTGCGCCGCGGCCTGCATGACCACATGATCGCCGGGGCTGAGATCCTGAACATTGACAAAACTGTCGGGCAGCGGCGCCGTTTCACCTTTTTCGCGGCGAAACAAACGATAGGCATAATCGGTAACCTCTTCCTCCCGATGGCTGCCGTCCGGCATCAGGACATTGCGCCGATAGATGTAGCTGAAGACGGGTTCTATGCCCGACGATACATTGTCGGCGAACAGCGAAATGGTGCCGGTCGGTGCGATTGAGGTCAGCAGGGCATTGCGCACGCCATGCTCGGCAATGCGGTCGCGCACATCCGCATCCAGGGTGAGGATGTTTTCCGCCTTGAGAAATTCGTCCGCATCGTAAAGCGGGAACGCGCCTTTTTCAGCGGCGAGATCGGCCGACGCCAGATAGGCATGGCGGCGGATGGCGGCGAACCAGGTTTCTGTCAGGATGACCGCCTGTTCAGAGCCATAGCGCGCACCACACATGATCAGCGCATCGGCGAGCCCGGTAACGCCAAGCCCGATTCGCCGTTTCGCGCGCGCCTCCCGCGCCTGGGCTTCGAGGGGAAAGCGGGACACATCGGTGACATTGTCCATCATGCGCACGGCGATGGGCACGATCTCGGCAAGCCGTTCCATGTCGAGCCCGGCGTCGGCGGTAAACGGCGCCGTCACCATCCGCGCCAGATTGACCGAGCCCAGCAGGCAGGCGCCATAGGGCGGCAAGGGCTGCTCGCCACACGGGTTGGTGGCGGTGATGGTTTCGCAGTAATTGAGATTGTTGAGCCGGTTGATCCGGTCGATGAAGATCACGCCCGGTTCGGCATAGGCATAGGTCGCGCGCATGATCTTGTCCCACAGCGCGCGCGCGGAAACCGACTGATAGGCGACGCCGTTGAAGCTCAACTCCCACGGCGCGTCTTCACGGACCGCGGTCATGAACCCATCGGTCACCAGCACCGAAAGATTGAACATTCGAAGCCGGCCGGCCTCCTGCTTCACATCGATGAACGCCTCGATATCGGGATGGTCGCAACGCATGGTCGCCATCATCGCGCCCCGGCGGGACCCCGCGCTCATGATCGTGCGGCACATGGCGTCCCAGACGTCCATGAAGGACAGCGGACCCGACGCATCGGCGCCGACGCCCTTGACCGGAGCCCCCTTGGGCCGCAGCGTGGAAAAATCGTAACCGATCCCGCCACCCTGTTGCATGGTCAGGGCGGCTTCCTTGAGCTGGTCGAAAATACCGCCCATGTCGTCCGGGATCTGACCCATGACAAAACAGTTGAACAGGGTTACCGACCGTTCCGTCCCCGCGCCGGCGAGGATGCGGCCCGCAGGCAGGAAGCGGAAATCCTCCATGGCGCGATAGAAGCGTTCTGCCCAGAACCCGCTATCCTCTTCCGGTTCCGCCAGGGCGCGCGCCACGCGCCGCCAGCTGTCTTCGATCATCTTGTCCACGGGTTCGCCACCGGGTGCCTTGAACCGGTATTTCATGTCCCATATCTGTTGCGATATCGAGGCGACGGGAAACATAGGGAACTCCAAGGACGGAATACGGGCTCTTACAGCGGCTACAGCGGCCGCGCGGAAAATACCTGCCAGCCTAACCCACTCCGCCGGCTCGGGTCAAGGGCGTGTTCTTGTTATGTTCGATTGTCCCCAAATTAACCTATTGAAATTAATGATCTATTTACAGATGTCCCGGCAATCCACAACACTGTGTA
>CALGIA010000169.1 GCA_937916005.1 uncultured Rhodospirillaceae bacterium | reverse complement strand
CTGGTCTCGATCACGATGCGCTTGAAGTCGGTCAGTTCGCCGCGCTGGCGCTCGATCACCATGCGGCGCAGGGTTTCCTGCAAATCGGTGCGGGTGATGCAGCACAGGCAGCCATTGCCGAGTAGCACGGTCTCATCGGCGCTGCCGCGCACCAGCGCGTCGTCGATGCCGGCGGCGCCGTATTCGTTGACCACGACGGCGGTGCCGGCGCCTTCCGGCGTCTCCAGAAAGCGTTTGAGCAGCGTGGTCTTGCCGGCGCCGAGAAAGCCGGTGATCACGGTGGCGGGGATACGTTGCAAATTACTCATGACACAAATTCCTATACGGGCTGATCGGCCGGGTTGCGGCCTTTCATGACGAGGGGCAGGCCGGCGGCGACCAGCAGAACATTGTCCGCCAGGGAGGCCATACGCTGGTTCAAAATGCCGGAAAGATCGCGAAACCGCCGCGCGAGGGCGTTGTCCGGCACGATCCCCAATCCGGTTTCGTTTGACACCAGAACCACCTTCCCCTGGGCTGGTGTTATTGCGGCGGCCAGAGCCTCGATCTCGGCTTCCGCGTCCCGGTCCGCCAACAGGATGTTGCTGAGCCACAGGGTCAGGCAATCAACCAGGACCGGGTTTTCGGCTTTCACCAAGACGGACAGGCCCCGGGCCAGATCAAGCGGGATTTCCACCGTGCGCCAGGCCGCGCCGCGCCTTGCCCGATGGGCGGCGATGCGGGCCGACATCTCATCATCACGCGCCTGCGCCGTGGCGATGTAAACCGCGTCCCGGCTATCCTGTTCGATGATCGCTTCCGCGAGGCGGCTTTTGCCCGACCGGGCGCCACCCAAAATCAACGTTATTTCTTTTCGACCCACGCCGGTTGCCATGGCTTGACGTCCTCCCTCCGAGGATGGTTACGACACTCCGCGCGCGTCTTCTGGCTTAGGGTCATCGGTCGCGGGGCCTTCCCGGCGGCAACGCCGCCAGTGGCTTTTATCCCGTCTCCTCGCCATTCACAGCTGCGGGGGCAGCGCCGGATTCTCGATTGCAAACGCACGCAATCAAAGCACCGGCTTCCGCGCCACGGAGGACGGCAACCTATCACGCATCCCGATTGCCCGGCAATCAGCGTGAACAGGCGCGGCATGGGTTGTCATTCACAATGGCGGATGCCGTCGAGCTGGGCGATCCAATGCCCGGGCAGACCGTGTTCCCGGGCGCCGTCACGCAGCAGGGTGAGATACCGCAGCGAAGGGTTTCCGTCTTCATCGTTACCGTCGGCGATGTAGGCCACGGCGCCCAGCTGGTTTCCGTCCGCGTCCTCCGCTGAAACGACAATGGGCTTGTATCGCCGGCCGGGGATGCCTTCCGAGGCATTCAGACGAACGAGATCCCGTCGCGTAATCCAATAGAGAACGCCCCAAACCTCGAAATCGGGATCCTCGCTGATATTGGCCGGCGCCGCCCTGCCCTTGGGCCGTCCATCGAGATTGAATCGCAACCGGTACCCGCGAATTCGCCCGCCGCGCCATTCGGCGGGCCGCATTCCGCGCCGCTCCCGGAACGCACTGTCATGCATGTTCGCGCCATAGGCGAAATACCAGATGCGTTCATCGGGGCGGCCGTCGAGGCGGAGCCCCCAGACCCGGTACCACAGACGCGCCAGCGGCCAGGTCCGCAGGATGACGGGAACCCAAATCCGTTTGACGGCGCGCCGCGCCTGAAACCGCATCAACCACCCTCCAAACGAGCAAGCCGTTTATAGAGATACAGCTGCAAAATCGCCGCGCCCATCGCAACCATAAAGACCGCATTGAGCGACAGGGCATCGGTGATCATTGCGCCGACCAACGGCAGCAGCGCGGCGGGTGAGGCGAGCGTGTTGAAATAGGCGGAGTAGGCGGGACGCCGGTCGTCGGGAGAAATTTCCATCAAGTAACCGAGGTAACCAATGGTCATGCCATTGGCAAGTACGCCAATCGCAAAAAACAGGGTGGCGAAGGACCAGAGAATATTGTCGGCGGAAAGATTGCCCACCATGAGTATGGCGAGCGCGCCAAGCGGCGGCACGATCCGGAGCATGCCGACGGACCGCAACAATTTCATCTTACCGCGCCGGTCTCCAATGCGGCCCCAGAATACGTTGGACGCGAGAGACCCCGCCGTTTGCGTAGCCAGCAGAATGCCAACGTCTTTCAGCCCAAGGCCGGCGCCCGTCGCCGCGATCACATAAAACGGGAGCACCATCAACGACGCCCCGCCCAGCCATTGGGTATAGAGAAACAGGCGGAACCGGCCATCGGATTTCAGGACGGCCAACCCGTCCACCAGGAAGTCCCGGAACCCGCCGGAGCGCACGGTTTCCCGGGGCCTGGGCGGCGCGGGCGGCTCGCCGGCGGACATAAAGCTAAACGAAGAAACAAACATCAGCGCCGACGCAAGAGCGAAAATCAGCGCATATGCGGTGAGAAGCGGCCCGGTTGTCAGCAGCCGGTGGACTATTGCGGCGACCCCGAGCGCCAGCACGCCGCCGCCGAAAAACCGCCAGGCCAGCAGGCGGCTTCGCGCGTCCGACGGGATGGAACGCCCCACGATATCGTTATAGGGCACCGTGACGATTCCGCTGACGAAAGCATACACCGTCCACAACGACAGAAACCCGATCGCGAGCCAGCTCTCTGCCTCGTTATCGGCGATCGCAAGCAATCCGGCGAGGCCGGCGAGGCAGGCCGCGCGCCCAAAGGCGCCGACTATATAGTACGGCATCCGCCGGGCGGATCGCTGCGCGAGGAACCCGACCACAAGCTGCGTCGACAACCAGCCAAGCCGCAGCACGGCGCTTGCCGCGCCGACGGCATAAACGCTACCCGTCAAATGATTGACCAGGCTCGCGACAATCGTCGCTGAATCAACCGCAGAAGACCCCGCCTGGAACGAGGCGCCGGCGCCCGCAATTTTCCAGAATGCCGGTCCGCCGGCAGTCGATTTGGTTTTATTCGCCGTCATGGGATTTCATCTTGCCGGCGCGCATATCCCGGATATCGACGCCGCTGCGCCACAGGAACATCAAACCGAGCCCGACCATCAGGATGATACTCAGAAAATGAACGAACAAAATCATTGCAAGAGCCGGTTCATCGGCCACCTCAAGAAGCTTGAGCGCGAAACCGGATCCGATCACAAATCCTCCCGGCACACGGATAAATCGCGCGAGCACCAGAGCAAACCCGGCGAAGATCATCAGGAACAGATAATCCATGGCGCCTAGAACAACACCAATGGCGAGACCCGCCCATAGAAAGTGCGTGGCCGAGATTATCTTCATGGCGATGCTCGCCAGCACCGCCCCGATCTGCCGTGACCGGTCGCGCGGCCAGATGATGCCGTCGCGGATCGCGGATCTCAGCCCGTCGAATCGGGCTCCGGCTTTGTGGGCGAGCCAGTCGATCAGCCGGCTCAATCGCGCCTCGTCCCGGTCGAGCGGCGACCGCCCGACAAACAGGACATAAAGCAAACCCATAAACAGGATGAGATTCAGACTGCCCGCAACAACCAGGCCGGTTTGCACATTGCCGTCGACCGCAGGGATACGCCCGGTGAAAACGACGATCCCGGCAATCAGCGCGAAGACAATGCCGTCCAGAAAACGTTCGATGGCGGACGTCATCAAGACGCTCGCCATCCGCAACCCTTCCAGCCGGGCAATTAACCAGGAGCGTACCAGCGGGCTTATCCCGAGCGGTATCAGGACGGTGGCCCCATAGCCCGCGAGCACCGCGCCAAACAGGCGAAGCGATGAAATCGGCTTCAGATCGAAAAGGATCTGACGCCATTTCCAGCCTCGCATGAGTTGCTCAAGAAGAATGCTTCCGACCAGAATAACGAGCCACGCCGGCTCGCTGGTCGAAACGGCATTGAGGAATTCAGTGAAATTCAGACCGCGATACAGCCAGAAAAGCATGGCGACGGCGAGCGCAATGCCCGCAACAGGCAACACCCAACTCAGCAGAAATCCCTGTCGTCGACCCACGCGCGTTTCCTTGTTTTTCGGACGGCCCTATCGGCCCTGGAAAACAAATGCCCGGCCTAAACCCGAGGCCCGCCGATTAAGGAAATATGTGCCAATGGTCTGAAGGTAAAACCACCGTAACCCGTTGCCCAACGTTGAAATGCGATTCACCGGGAAGCCGGGCGATCAGGGTGACGCCGGACACGTCAACTTCATACAGAACGGCGTCTCCAAGATAGGTTTTGATCACCACCGTTCCCTCGGGGGATTGGGAATTCTGGCCCAGATCCAGGCTAAGATCGAGGAACTGCGGTCGGATCGCCAGGGTCACCTCACTGCCGACCTGAGAGTTTGACGGCACATCATGGGACCGGATGCCAAGGGGGGAATCAATTTGCCCCGGCCCCGAGACTTTTCCCTTGATGAAATTCATATCGCCGACGAAATCGGCGACAAAATGGTTCGGCGGATTGCCATAGACTTCCTCGGGCGATCCTACCTGCTGGATCTCGCCTTCATTCATCACGCATACCCTGTCCCCGAGGCTCAGCGCTTCGGCCTGGTCGTGGGTCACATAGAGGGACGTGACGCCGGCCGTGGTGGCGATCTTTTTCAGTTCGAGCCTCATTTCCTCGCGCAGGCGCGCATCCAGATTGCTCAGGGGTTCGTCCATCAGC
The DNA here is from genome assembly GCA_937916005.1 of uncultured Rhodospirillaceae bacterium. Classification (GTDB taxonomy): domain Bacteria; phylum Pseudomonadota; class Alphaproteobacteria; order MPNO01; family MPNO01; genus CALGIA01. The sequence goes on along the minus strand of CALGIA010000169.1, from coordinate 1,210 downwards.
AAAACCATCGGCTTTGTGACGATTGCCCTGGCGAGGGCCACGCGCTGTTGCTGCCCACCGCTCAGGTCGGTGACCGGGCGGGTCTCAAGCTCATCCAGCTGGACCAGCTCAAGGCTCTCCATGACGCGCTCTCTGACCTGCTTCTTCGGAAGCCGTTCGCGCCCATCGGTCAGGGGCAAGGCCACATTCTGGTAGACATTGAGGTGGGGCCAAACCGCATAGCTCTGAAAAACCATACCGATATTGCGTTTTTCCGGCGGCACGAAGTGTCGCGTCTCAGCCGAGTTCACCAATTCTCCAGCGATGTCGATACTGCCGCCGGTCGGCTTTTCAAGCCCGGCCACGCAGCGCAGGGTCGTGGTCTTGCCACAACCGCTGGGCCCCAGCAGCACCACGAATTCGTTTTCCGCCACATCCAGGTTGATTTTATTAACCGCCCGAACCGGGCCCCGGTCGGAGGGGAAGGTCTTTTCCAGGCCACGAATTGAAATGATGGGTTTGGAGGACATTTTTATTACCAGTTTTTATGAAACAGCACATGAATCAGCATGGGTTACGTATCCGTCGACATCGTGCTTCGGCGGGCAAATCGCCAGGAGATGAACATAAGGGGAAGAAGGGCCGCCATCATCAGAACCGTGATGGCCGCGGCGGCGTTGGGCGAGCCCATGGTCCATCGGCCCCAGACAATCGCCGGCAGGGTCACGTTGTCCTGACTGATGAGAAATACGGCGACCGTCATTTCCCGGTACACCAGCAGCCCGGTCCAGATCCAGACCGAGAGCATGGTGGGACGCAGCAGGGGGATCATCACCCGGCGAACGGTTCGAACCATGGTCAGGCCGGATATATAGGCGGCTTCCTCAAGCTCCTTGTGTATCTGGATCATGGCGCTGTTCAGCGCCCTGGTGCCAAATGGCAGCCAGACAATCACATAGATCGCCACAAGGATCCAAACCGTCCCATAGATGGGCACATAGTTTCGCAGCACAAACAGCGCGAGCAGCAGGGCGCCGATGGACATCACGACCCGCGGAATCGTGTGAGGCAGGAATGCGCCGAATTCCAGCAGATAGCGGGCCTTTGTCTTGGACCGGACCACCAGCCACGACACGCAGAAGGCCAGCACCAGAATCACCGGCGGCACAACCGCCATCAGGATCACGGTGTTCTCGAGCCCCCGCATCACATATTCCCAATTCATCTGACG
>CALGIA010000168.1 GCA_937916005.1 uncultured Rhodospirillaceae bacterium | reverse complement strand
AGTTCTTTGGTTTCGCGCCTGAATGCACGGTCAATGGCGCTGAATTCCATCGCGGGCCTTGCAGCTTCCGGATCCGGCAATATTGCCGTCAACGCCATCACTAATGGGGCCAGAGCCACCAATGATCGGATGTCCGTCGCAACCGGGTCCAGATTTACCGGGGAGGCCGCCGGGCTGAACGCGGCCAACGCGTCCGCGCGTGAAGCCGCATCACTGTTGCAGGCGGCCGATACGGGGCTGACGGAAATCGGCGATATGCTCGCCGAAATGAAAATTCTGGTGGAAATCATCACCACCAGTACGAACCCGGCCACATCGAATTTCGACCGTACTGTTCTTGAACGGGATTTCTCGGATCTGCGGACAGAAATCGACGTCACGGCCCGCGCCACCGAATTCAACGGCGTCAAACTGCTGCAGGGCGACAGCGCGGGCGGAACGTTCGACGTCTCGTTCAGGGTTGGCACCGGGCAGGATTCCGGCGATAAGCTGACCATTTCCCTGAATTCGGCCCTGGTTGCGGATCTGTCGGCAGGGCTGGCCTCGGACAGCCTTGTCACCGAGGCGGGCGCGGCGACCGCGCTGACCAATGTGACGGCGGCGGTCAACGGTCTCAACGCCATCAAGGGCGCTGTCGCCGGTTTCAATGAAGCGGTGTTCGTCGCGGCCCTGAGCGCCAATGATATCGCGTCCGGGCTGGACAGTTTCAACGACCAGCGGGTCGCGGTTGATGTTGTGATCGAAGCCGCACAGTTTCTGGGTCAGGAAATTTCCGAGCAGGGCGGCACGTCGCTCGCCAACCCCAACGCAGAACTGATGCGGACCATGCTGAAACCCCAGGAAGGCGGCTCCGATCACGGGGATTCCTCTTCAGAGACCGCCGCCACGCCACCGCCCGAACCCGACAGTCAGGCTGGCCCCTAAGTCGCCATTTGCCCTGAGCCGCCATTAAGTGTTTTTCCAATATTTTAAATACATAATACGGAAACCTCTCGTGATGAGGGAATTTCGCGTACCCCGGCCCGTGTATTCATGTCGGGCCGTATTTAGTTGTTTGATATGTATAGGATCCCGCCATGCCCAGCCTTCCTTTAAAAAAATCGATTACGGAACATGATTTTGGCGCGGATAATTCCCTCTACGCACTGATCGGCGGACGGCCCTGCCTGGAACGGGTTCACAAGGCCCTGTATAATAAGATTTTCACGCACCCGGCATTTCGGGCGTTCTTCAAGAACACCGACCAGACCCATCAGGAAAACCAGCAGACCGATTTCATGGCCATGGCCATGGGCGGACCGAGCCACTATAGCGGACGGCTCCCCGACGGGGCGCATATGCACATGTTCATTACCGAGGAAATCTTCGAACTGCGCCACCAGATCCTCTCCGAAACCCTGAAAGAATGCCTGGTTCCGGCGGATTTGCGTGATCGCTGGCTCTCCGCCGATTATCAGTTCAAGGGAAAAATCGTCAAAAAGACCTTCGACGATTGCAAAAAACGCTACAACTCCGACACCATTCTTTTCGCGCCGGGCACGGTTTAGGGCTTATTCCCCGCCAGATACTCCACCACCGCCGACTGGTCGTCGCCGCCGAAACCGGCCGCGATGGCGGCGGCGTAGGTCTCGGTCGCCGCCGTCAGTAGCGGGCTTTTTGCATCAAGCGCCCTGGCCGCCTCGCCGACCAGCACCATGCCTTTCTGGAAGCCCGCCATGGCGCCCATGCCCTTGTTGCGGCCATGTTCGCGGTCGACCATCATCTTGCCGCGCATTTCGATGATCACCGAAGATACCGGACTGCCGGTGATGCCTTCCAGCACGGCGGCCCGGTCGACCCCGGCGCGTTCGGCATAGGCCATGGCCTCGGCGGCGGCGACGCATTCGATCCCGGCCAGCATGGTTGCGATGTGCTTGAGCACGGTGCCGGCGCCGACGTCACCCACATAAGCCACCCGCCCCGCCATGGCCTTCAATATGGGCAGTACCGATTCATAGGATTCCCGGTCGCCACTGCCGAATATGGATGCGCGGCCGGCGCGCATCATGGGCGGCGTGCCGCTGACCGGACAATCAAGCAACACCCCGCGTTGTTCGGCGAGCCGTCCCGCCTGCCGCCGCTTTTCTTCCACCGACGTGGTTGAGGTCTCAATCAGGACGAGCCCTGGCCCGGCATGTTCCAGAATGCCGCCGGGCCGTGACAACACGTCGTCCAGGGCCGCTTCATCGGGCAGGCAGGTCACCACGGCGTCCTTGCCCGTGATCGCCTCGGCGATCGAGCCGACCGCAACGCCGCCCGCCGCCACAAGATCATCCATCGGGCCGCGACGGTACCCTGTGACGCGGACCCCGGCCGCGATCAGCCCTTCCGCCATGGCCAGCCCGAGCGCGCCGACCCCGATCATTCCCACTTGCAATGCCATTCTTTCATTTCCCGAGCCAACCAAACCAAAACACGCCGCCACATATACCAAGACCGCCAGTTTGCGCCAACAAGGCGGCATCCCTAAGATGTCCCCATGAGAGATTTTCAGACCCCCACCCGTTCCGCCGTCTATGCCTCAACGGCCATGGCGGCGACGTCACATCCACGCGCCACGCTGGCGGCGATAGAAACCCTGAGAGCGGGCGGCAACGCCATGGATGCCGCGGTTTGCGCCGCCGCCGTGCTGGCCATTGTCGAGCCGCAAATGACCGGGATCGGCGGCGACTGTTTCGTGCTTTATGCCCCGAAAGGAGGCCCCGCGGATAAAAAGGTGATCGCCTATAACGGATCCGGCGCGGCGGTCGCAGCCGCCGAGGCGAGCTGGTACCTGGAGCTGGGCATGGACGCCATCCCCTACACATCACCCCATGCGGTGACGATTCCGGGAGCGGTCGAGGCCTGGCATCGCCTGACCCTGGATCATGGAAGCAAGGATTTCGCCGACCTGTTGCGTCCTGCCATCGAGCTGGCCGAGAACGGTTACCCCATACCGCCCCGGGTGGCCTCGGACTGGGATCGGTTTCAGGACAAGATCAATTCCACCGAGGCCGGCAAGCGGGTCTTCATGCCGACCGGCAAGCCCGCCATGGTGGGTGACGTGATCCGCCAGCCCGAACTTGCCGCCACGCTTCGCATCATCGCCGAAAAAGGCCCGGACGGATTCTATACCGGCCCCGTCGCCGAGGACATGGTTGCCACGCTGCGGCGTCTCGGCGGACTGCACACAATGGAAGATTTCGCGGCCCATTCGGGCTTTTATGTGGAGCCGGTGTCGACCAATTACCGCGGCTATGACATCCATGAATGCCCGCCCAACGGACAGGGTTTCGTGGCGTTGATCATGCTCAATATCTGCGAAGGATTCGACAGCGCGGGCATGTCGCCGCTCGACGCCGCCAGATTGCATCAACAGGCCGAGGCCGGGCGGCTGGCCTATCGCGACCGGGACGCTTTCCTCGGCGACCCCGACGCATCTCCCATGCCGCTGGAGACCCTGCTGTCCAAGAAATACGCCGCCGAGCAGCGCGCCCTGATCAGCCCCGACCGGGCGATGGCGACGCTGCCCGATCCGGCCCTGCCCGCATCGTCGGACACGGTTTACCTGACCGTCGTCGATGGTGACGGCAACTCGGTCAGCTTCATCAACTCCCTGTTCAACGCTTTCGGCACCGGGCTGATGAGCGATACGACCGGGGTGATGTTCCAGAACCGTGGGGCCTTGTTCGTGGTCGACGAAAACCACCCAAACCGGATCGCGCCCGGCCGCAGGCCGCTGCACACCATCATGCCGGGCATCGCCACCCGCAACGGCCAAACCGTCATGTCGTTTGGCGTCATGGGCGGCCATTATCAGCCGTTCGGCCATGTCCATCTGCTCGGCAATGTGATCGATTTCGGGCTCGATGTTCAGCAGGCGCTGGAGACGCCCCGTATATTCCATTACGACGGCGTGCTGTCCGTCGAAACCGGCATCTCCAATGAGACAGCGGACCAACTCCGCGCCATGGGGCATGATGTGGAGGCCGCCCCCCTGCCTTTCGGCGGCGGTCAGGCGATCTGGATCGACCACGAACGCGGTGTTCTGATCGGCGGATCGGACCCGCGCAAGGACGGTTGCGCTCTTGGCTATTGAAAGTTCCGGCGGTTATTAAGAATTCCGGCATTGACCGCAAACCAAACCCGCGATCACGATATTTCCAAAATATCTCCATTTTTGGCCAATATCGGTTATTTTCTGCGATGCCGGACCGCTTCCCATCCCTGTCCGAATGACGCCTTCCGGCAACACGTCATTAGTCCTAAATAAATCCGTAAGCATTCCGGCTTAGGTTTGATCAAATTGATCAACCAAGAACCACGCCGACAAGTTTCGGCGCGGCGTATCCGGAGTGATTTTAGTATGAGCAAGGTGGGAAGCCTTACCGATGCCCAGTACGCCTCGGCTTATGAGGCGATGGCCAAGTCCGAGCTGGGACAGCTGTTTCTCGAAGAGCACGTCAAACGGGAAAGCGTGGTCAATGCAGCCCAGGTCCTGGCGGCGCTGTATGACATTCGGGAAAAATCGGCGGAAGAAACCAAAACCGGCCCAATGGATATCCTGCAGCGCGAGCTTGAGGATATGAAGTCATCCATCTCGCAGACCCGCAACGAAATCGCCGCCCTGAAACCGGAAGAAGCCGGCAACAATCGGATCATGGCGGCGAACGAGGAACTCGACGCCATCGTGACCGCGTGCGAGCGCGCCACCGCCGACATCCTGACCGCCACCGAGCGCATGCAGGAAATCGGTGAAAAAGTCCGGGAATCCGGATTTGATCCGGAACTGTGCGACGAGATAGAGGAACACGCGACCAATATTTTCATGGCATGTTCGTTCCAGGACATCACCGGCCAACGCACCACCAAGGTGGTTAACGTGCTGCGCTATCTTGAACAGCGCGTGAATTCGATGATCGATATCTGGGGCGTTGAAGGGCTTGCGGCCAACACATCCAATTTCGAACCGATCGACACCCGTGAAGACGCGCATTTGCTGGAAGGCCCGCAGCTTGACGGCAATGGCAATGCCCAGGACGACATCGACCGCCTGCTCCACGAGGCGCTTGCTTCCTAAATCCGTCAGGCTTCCGCCACGGATAAATTATGGGCGGCCAGCTTGGCCGACAGATCCGCGCCGATGGCGGCATACATTACCGAATGCAGTTTTCCATCCCGGTCGACCAGCCGGCGGAGCGCATCGCGCTCCCATGCAACACAGTGAAGTTCTTTCCCGGCGTTGACATCCGCGCTTGACGGGCCATCGCCCAGAAAACTGATTTCTCCGACAAAGTGACCCGCGCCGAGCGCTGCAATGGTGCGATCTCCCACCCGGACCACGGCCTCGCCATCGACGATTACGAATATCCGGTCCGCTATCAGACCGTCCCGCGCCATCACATCGCCCGGCTGCAAGGTCAGCCATTGTCCGGCGCGCAGGAATTTCCGGACCGACACCCGGTCCAGCATCGAAAATGCAGCATCGTAGACCTTCTGTTCCAACTCGGTCAGGTGACCCAGATTGAGCTCATAGATCAACCATCCGGCATGGATCGCATTGACGGATATCAGCGCAAGATAATAATAGATATTGGGCCACATCGGCCCCGAAGCCGCATAATAGGCGCCAAATATCAAACAGAAATTCGCTGCGATTGTAAGGATTCTAAGCCACAGGATATTGCGCAGAAGAAAAGCGCCGGCGGCAAGCAGAAAAGCCGCATGCAGAAACAAGGGCATCGACAGCCCGAAATATTCCAACTCGCTCTGCACGGATCAATCTCTCACAATGCGACAGGTTACAGTCAGCGGCCGGGCCGCCCTGAACCGGCCAAGCATGACAGCCGCGAATGAGCGTTGGTGACATAACAGCTATCGGTCAGGCTCAAGATATACTGACCCCTGCATGACCGGACCCGGATCCAAGCCTCGTATCCGAGAAAAGAGTCTTCCGCGCCCATTTCCCGGATGACGCGAATCGAAGCAATCGAAGGCTTCGAAATCTTGGCCTCTTCGAGCTTGGCCCGGATTTCTTTTTCGCATGGAAACGCCGCCGCCTGCCCGACTACCGACAATGACGCCGCCATTAGCACGGCGGCAAACCCAAACAGTCTGGTCTTATTCATGATCCAAGCCTTATCATTTCATCCGCAATCAAATGCCACAATCTTGGCATACAATAACCAAAAACAACGATTGAGGTCGATTTTATGAGTGCCGCGGCGTCACAGGCTGTCGCCGCCGGCGCGCGCGCGCCAGTATTCCCAGGCCCGGTCGAGGCTGAGCGGATGGAACTGGCGCGCGGTGCATTTTTCGACCTCGATCGGGGTCAGATAATTCGGCACGCCGAGTTGCAGTGATTGCAGCAGCAACCTGGCGTTGACCTGTAAATAGACCGCAGTCATGACCGATTGCCGCAGATCGCCGCCGGACACGACGCCGCCATGGCCGCGCATCAAGGCCACCCTGTTATCACCCAGCGTCTTTGCCAGGTCTCGGCCCTGTTCCATGGTGAGAACCAGATGGTCGGTTTCACCGAAATTATCGCGGATGTCCCAGACCGGAATATCGGTCCCGATCGGGCCGCACACATGAGCCACCGGCCGCATGGGCGTGTTGGTGATGCCGAACGGCAGAATTTCATGGGCATGGTTATGAACCACCGAATTCACTTCCGGGCGTATTTCATAAATGCCGCCATGAATCGGACGTTCGCCATAGGGCTTGCGGTCACGGGCGTCGACGGGCTCGCCATCCAGCGTGAATTCCATGATGTCGTCGGCGGTCACCAGTTCCGGCGCCCGTGAACACGACATCAGATAGCGATCAGGGTTATCCGGATGGCGGATGCTGACATGGCCAAAGGCGTCAACCACCCCCTCGCGCGCAAGAATGCGGTTCGCGATCACCAGATCGCGGATCAACTCAACATGGTCGGCCATTTTCATCTCCATGGGGAAATGCCGCCCCGACAGGATATCGGGGCGGCAAAATTACGATTGACCCAATTTTGAGTAACTCGGTCAATCGGCGTTTTTGACGTTCTTGACCGAACCGCTCCACCCGAGATGGGTCACGTCGAGGATGATGCCATTGGGGTCGCGGAATTTCATTTCATAGAATGTGGTCGGCTCGGGGCCCGAGGGACGGCCCTGGAAATATTTCCCGCCGGCCTGTTCGATCTTTTCCTCGGTCTCGGGCAGATCATCGACCCAGAACCCCATATGATGGATGCCCTCGAATTCCTTGCCGCGCTCGTCCTCGCCCTCCACATAGCCGGCCCATTCATCGGTCTTGTACGCCAACAGCGCGACCGTGATCACGCCATCGGAAACATAGACCCCCCGGGCCAATTCGGAATCCGTTTCACCGACACGTTTCATGTCGAACGCCTGTTCGTAGAATTCGGCGGTTTTCCAAGGGTCTTTCACGGACAGCGCGATATGTCTCAATTTGGCCATTTCCTGTCTCCTTCGCTCAACGTTGTTTCATTTATCACGATAGCGCGAAGCCCCGGGAAAGAACAGCCTTTGCGCCCGGACCGCATCGCGTTGACCGCCCCGGGCGGCTGCTCTACACCATAGGAAACGGGAGGATGCCCAGGATTGCGATATTTTGGCGAGCGGTTGAAACGGGTCGAGGATCCACCCTTGCTGCGCGGCGTGGCGCGTTTCGTCGATGACATCCCCATGCCCGGCATTTTGCACGCCGCCTTTGTCCGAAGCCCGCACCCCCATGCCGCAATCATCTCCATCAACGTCAAACCGGCGCGTGAAATCGCGGGCGTCCACGCGATCTATACCCTGGCTGATCTCTCGCCGCATTTGACCCAGGACCGGCTGCCGCTGGGATTTCGCGACAGGCGCCTGCCCGACGATGTGACCCAGTGCGTGCTGGCCGGACACGAGGTCTGCTATGTGGGCGAGACGGTCGCCGTGGTGGTGGCCGACAACCGCTATATCGCCGAAGACGCCGCTTCCCTGATCGACGTCGATTACGAAATTCTCGGCTCGGTATCCGATTGCCGCGCCGCCATCGCGCCCGGCGCGCCCCGCGCAAGGGGACGCGACGGGACCAATGCCCTGATCGAATTCACCCAGCGATATGGCGACACGGATACGGCCTTCGCGCAGGCCCCCCATATTTTCCGGACCGGGCTGCTGCAGCATCGCGGCGGCGCACACCCCATGGAAGGACGCGGCGCGCTGGCGCGGTTCGACACCGCCGAGGAAAAGCTCACCCTGTGGAGTTCAACCCAGATGTCCCACGAAGTGCGGTCGTCCCTGGTGACATTGCTGGATCTGGATGAAAGCCGGTTGCGCGTGGTCGCGCCCGAAGTCGGCGGCGGGTTCGGCAGCAAATATCTGATGTATTCTGAAGAGGTCGTGGTCTGCCTCGCGGCCCAGCTGACCGGCCGGCCGGTAAAGTGGATAGAGGATCGCCGCGAACATTTTCTCGCCTCGATCCAGGAGCGCGACCAGTATTGGGACATGGAAATCGCGACCGACGATGACGGCGTGATCCTCGGCGTGCGCGGCGACATGATCCACGACCAGGGAGCCTATACGCCACAGGGTATCAACCTGCCCTTTAATGCATCGACCGCCGTGCCGGGACCCTACATGGTGCCCCATTATCAATTGAAGGTGACCGTAGCGGAAACCAATAAGGTGCCCGCCATGCCGGTGCGCGGCGCGGGCTATCCGGAAGGCTGTTTCACCATGGAGCGCCTGCTCGACCGGGCCGCCATCGGGCTCGGGCTGGACCGGGCCGAAATCCGCCGGCGCAATTTGATACCGCCGGAAAAAATTCCCTATGAAAGCCCGCTCAAGACCCGCGCCGGCACGCCGGTCACCTGTGACAGCGGCGATTTTCCGCGCTGCCAGGAAATGGCGCTGGAAAAGCTCGATTACGCGGGTTTCAGCGCGCGCCGGGATGCGGCCCGGCGCGACGGCCGCTATCTCGGCATCGGTCTGGCGAACGGGCTCAAGGGCACCGGACGCGGGCCGTTCGAATCCGGTTCGGTGCGGATCGAACGCTCAGGCCAGGTCTCGGTGTTTACCGGCGCGCTGGCCATGGGCCAGGGGCTGCGCACGGCGCTGGCGCAGATCTGCGCCGAACAGCTTGGCGTGGACATCAATGACATCAACGTGGTCGCTGGCGACACGGCGGCCATCGCGTTGGGACAGGGCGGCTTCGCCAGCCGCCAATCGGTCACGGCGGGATCATCGGTTCATATTTCGGCCATGGAAGTTCGCGAAAAGGTTTTGAAAATGGCGGCCCATCTGTTGGAAGCGGCGGAGGAAGACCTGGAGCTTGTGAACGGCAATGTCCGGGTCACGGGCGCGCCCGGGCTCGCCATATCGATCCGCGAAATAGCCGAAGCGGCGTCGGGCGTGCCGGGATATTCACTGCCCGGCAACATCGAACCGGGCATGGAAGCGTCGGCCAATTTCACACCGCCGGCCCTGACCTATTCCAACGGCGTTCACGGGGTCGAGGTCGAAGTCGATATCGAGACCGGCCAGGTGACGATCCTGCGCTATGTGGCGCTCAGCGATTCCGGGCGCATGATCAACCCCATGATGGTCGACGGGCAGGTTCAGGGCGGCGTTGTCCACGGCATCGGCAACGGGCTGTTCGAACATATGCGGTTCGACGACCAGGGCCAGCCCCTGACCACCAATTTCGCCGATTACCTGTTGCCGACCGCAACCGAATTGCCGAACATAGAAACCATCCATCATGTGTCGCCATCGCCGCTGAACCCGCTGGGGGTCAAGGGCGTCGGCGAATGCGGCACCATCCCGGCGGCGGCGGCCATCGTGTCGGCGGTGGAAAACGCGCTGGAGCCGTTCGGAATATGCATCGAGCAGACGCCGATAATGCCCATGCGCATCGTGGAATTGATTGCGGAAGCGAAAAAAGCTGCCCGCGCAAGCTGACGAAAAAGGGAGAGACCATGTCGAAACTGAGCATCAGCCTTGCGTGCTGTAATTACGACCGGACCCAGGCGATATTTGACGGCCGCGCGCCGATTGAAGGCTGCGAGGTATTCGCGACCCCCATGGTGCCCGAGGAAGCCTTTCACCGCGCCTTCAAATATCAGGAATTCGACGTTACTGAATTGTCGTTTTCAAGTTACATGATGGTCACGTCGCGGGGCGAAAGCCCCTATATCGGCGTGCCCGCCTTCGTGTCGCGGCTGTTCCGTCATTCGTCGATCTATATCCGTACGGATCGCGGCATCAACGGTGCAGCCGATCTGAAAGGCAAAATTATCGGCGTGCCCGAATACCAGATGACCGCCGCACTTTGGGTGCGCGGCATTCTGGAAGACGAATACGGCGTCAAGGCGACCGACATCAGCTGGCGCAATGGCGGGCTGGAAGAAGCCGGCAGGGAAGAACGCGCGCCGCTAAACCTGCCCGAGTCCATTGACCTGCAAAGCCTTCCCAAGGACCAGACCCTGTCCGAGTGGTTCCGGGACGGCAAGCTGGATGCGATCATCTCGGCGCGCGCGCCGTCCTGCTACCTGGAAGGCGATCCCAATATCACCCGCCTGTTCCCGAACTACGCGGTGGCGGAACGGAAATATTACGCCAGCGCGGGCATGTTTCCGATCATGCATCTGATCGGTATCCGGAAATCCCTGTACGAAAAGCATCCCTGGCTGGCGGTCAATGTCTATAACGCCTTCGTCAAAGCCAAGCAGATCTGCGCGGAAGAACAAGCCCAGATCGGCCACCTGCACACCACCCTGCCCTGGCCGTTGGAGGCCTTGGAAGAAGCCAAGCGCCTGATGGGCGATGATTACTGGGCCTATGGCGTCGACGCCAATGCAAAGGAGCTTGACGCCATCACGCGCTATTCCTTCGACCAGGGGTTGTCGGAAAGAAAGCTGTCGCCTGACGAACTGTTCGCGCCGTCCACCTACGAAATTTCAAAGGTTTAGGTCCGAAAGGAATAAAATGATGTGGTTCAAGGCAATGATCGTGGCGCTGGCGATGGGAGCGCTCGCGGCCTGCGCGGGTGATGACCCCGGCGCGAACGCGGGAAAAATGGCGCTCGCCTGTCAAACCGCAACCTGCGCCTGCGTGTCGGAAAAGAAATCCATGCTGCGCAAGGACAAGACCACCGACGTGCTGTGGAAAGCCAACGGCGACGCCCACTGCCCGAAAGGTTTCGCGCTTGAAAAAGTGGTCAAAAAATAACC
>CALGIA010000167.1 GCA_937916005.1 uncultured Rhodospirillaceae bacterium | reverse complement strand
TGGAGTTTGCGAAGTTGAGATGTTTCAGCCGGTTGCGTATCGCCGTCGGAACTGATCAGGATAAACGCGATCACGCAGGGCTCGGTCCCTTTATTGACCCAGTTGTGGATGGTGCCGCGCTGAACCAGAACGTCGCCGGCCTTGAGATGGACCAGCTCATCATCCATTTCCATGTCGATCTCGCCCGACATCACCACGGCGTAATCGATCGAATCCGTTCTGTGATTGCGGCCCTCGACGCCGGGGCGGAATTCGACCAGGCGGAACACCGAGCCATTCTTGACAGTGGTGCCGATTTTGCGCGCGCCCGTATCCACGTCATCCTCGCGGAACTTGACCGGCAGATCGTCGGTGGTCCAGATCACCTGCGCCGTCAGATTTTCGCGCCCGCTCGACTGATTGCGCCCGACATCGTCAATTTTCACGACCGCCTTGCCGGTGACGTCATGGCCGGTTACCACGCGCCGAATGTTGAAAGCCATTATGCAATTTCCTTCACGATGTGCGCCGTCTGTATTTTTCAGGCAGCCTGTTGAACAGGTTAGTCCATAGCAGGGGGCGCGACAAACTCTCTCGCCACCCATCCATCATATTGCCGCGGTGTGAAACTTAAATATTGAATTTCGAAACGCGCCAACGGTTCGCCCAGGGTCAAACGCCGGTCTGGGGAGGCAGTTGAAGCGTGACCCGTAATCCGCCTTGAACGCGGTTGACGATTTTCACATCGCCACCGTGGGCGCGCAGGATCGTGCGGGCAATGGCCATGCCCAGCCCGATACCGCCGGAGTCCCGGTTGCGGGATTCCTCCAGCCGCACAAAGGGTTCAAATACGCGCTGCAGATCGCTTTCGGCAATGCCCGGACCATTGTCCTCGACCACAAGGGCAATACCGACCGGACGCCGATCGATGTGGATTTCGGCGGATCCCGCATAGGCCAAGGCGTTATCCACGATGTTGCGGAGCGCACGGCGCAGGGCATGGGGCCGGCATTTTCCGATAATGCGTGCACCCTCGACGGGGACAAAGCGCACGGCCTTACCCATATCCGAGGCATCAGCGCAGACGCTCTCGGCCAATGCCCCAAGGTCGGTCTCAAGAAACTCTTCCTCCGTCGCGTCTTCCCGCACAAAGGTCAATGTCGCTTCGGCCATCGCCTGCATGTCATCCAGAGTGGTCATGATCTTGGCGCGCAATTCAATATCCTCGATGAATTCCGCACGGATTCGCAGCGACGTGATCGGCGTGCGGAGGTCATGGGAAATTGCCGCCAGCAGGCGCGTGCGATCGGCGATGAATCGTTGTTGACGGTCCTGCATGCGGTTGAAGGCAGCGATGGTCTCACGCACATCGCTGGGGCCTTCCTCGGGCAGCGGCGAAAATGACTCGCCGCGGCCCGCCCGTTCGGCGGCAGCGGCGAGTCTGGTCAAAGGCCGAGTCGCCCGGCGCACCAAAAGCACGATCAACAGCATCAGGGCCAGCGCCGTCGCGGCCATGGCGGTCAAAGACGCCATCGCCCACCCGGGCGCCATTGGCGGCAACAATGTCCGTGTGTTCAACCAGTTGCCGTCGACGAGGCGTACGGCAATGACCATGCCGCCGCCGGAAACCGGTCCTCTTTTGTGGTGACCACCGCTACGCCAATAGCGACGGTCGTCATCCTTGTCGTCCCCAACCATATCGCCACGGTGACGGCGAAAATGACGCCACACCCCCGAGCGCCAGAACCCGTCGCGATCTTCCAATGCCCCGATCCTTATGACCCGGTCTTCATCGCCGAGACGGCGAACCAACCGGTGTCTGATCATTTCGGCGCGGAAACCGCTTTGTTGGTCATTGACGGCGCTCTCGCGGGATAGGGTAAACCGGAGCATGGGGCCGCCGGCCTCTCGAACAACGCCATCCCGTATTCCGATCGGGACGCTTTCCACCAGTCGCACCACCGATGCGATCCGCGACAGGGACTGGAAGCGGCCGGCCTCGTGAATGGCGAGCCGCCGCTCGTCGATAAACGCAAAAATACTGATCAGATAAGCGACCGACATCACGACCAGCAAACCGGCAATAAGCTGTCCCGCCAGACTGCGCGGCCACCAGCGCATTATGATCGTTCCACCGTGCTGGAAAACATGTAACCGCCGCCACGCACCGTCTTGATCAGAAGCGGATTTTTCGGATCGGCCTCGATTTTTTTCCTGAGACGGCTCACCTGATTGTCGATACTGCGATCAAAGACGCCGGCGTCGCGGCTCTGGGTCAGGTCGAGCAGCTGGTCCCGTGACAATATGATCTGCGGATGTCGCAGGAAGGCGTCTAGCAAGGCGAACTCGGCGGCGCTCAACGGGATGGCGATACCATGGGGATCCATTAATTGGCGGCGCGCGAGATCAAGACTCCATCCGTCAAACTGGATTTTCGAGGCATCAATGGGCTGACGTTGCGGCGGCAGGCTGTTGACCCGCCTGAGGACGGATTTGATGCGGGCCAGCAGTTCCCGCGGGCTAAAAGGTTTGGCCATATAATCGTCGGCGCCCATTTCAAGACCGACGATCCGGTCAGTCTCGTCTGTCCGGGCGGTGAGCAGAATAACCGGAATTTGCGTGGTTTCGCTGAGATGACGGCACAGGGACAGGCCATCTTCGCCCGGCATCATGATATCAAGCACCACAAGGTCAATGGCGGCGCGGTCGATCAATCGGCGCGCGGATTGGGAATCAGCGGCTTCACTCGCGCGGTAACCGGATTTCTCCAGATAGGCGGCCAGAGGCTCACGGATATCGCGGTGATCGTCAACGACGAGAATGTGCGGCGCGGCGTCCATTCGAATGATCCTTCTACCCTTAACACGCGGCCAATATGCCGTTCTGGGCGGGGCAGCGACGAAAAATATTGTAACCGTTTGTCGCAAATGGACACAGCGGCACATAGCGCGACAATTTGCCATGAAACGGACAAATCTTTGCGATCGGAAGCGTGTCTAATGAATGTGTTGAAAGATTTCTCAAACACAGGAGACCCACAATGAAAAAATCGACCAAGCTTCTCACCGCCGCCTCCGTAATTGTCCTGGGCATTGCCACAGTCGCCGGGACCGGCATGGCCAACAGCCGCTGGGGAGGCCACGGCATGCAGCAGCACGGCGGTCACGGCATGCGGATGATGGACCGCTTCGATAGTAACGGTGACGGAAAAGTGACCGCTGAAGAGATGTCCGCCGCCCGCGACAAGGCCATGGCCGACTATGATTCCAACAAGGACGGCAAACTGTCGATCGATGAATTCCAGGGGCTCTGGCTCGAACACATGCGGTCCCGCATGGTTCGGGCTTTCCAGCATATTGATTCCGACGGGGACGCCACCATTACCCAGGCCGAGATGACGGGGCTCATGCAAAGGATGATGTCGCGCATGGACCGCAATAACGACGGCGCTATTTCAAAAGATGATATGCGCGGTTCGGGCCGTCATCACAAAGATGGCGACGACCATAAGAAACGGCGTTAACGCCCAAATCCGAATCAGGATTTTGCTGAAACCGGACCGGGATTTTCCCGGACCGGGGCTATTGATCCACCCGGCCTGATCCTGGCCGGGTGGATTCGTTTCACAACCGCCCCGCCCGGCATTGCGCCGGTTGTTATTGGGATCTCAGTTTGGGGTCCAGCGTGTCGCGCAGGGCGTCGCCGAAGAGGTTGAACCCGAACACCGCCAGGGTGATCGCCAGACCGGGGAACACGGCAATCCAGGGCGCGGATTCGGCGTATTCCTCCGCCCCGCCCTGCAGCATGAGCCCCCATGCCGGGACCGGTTCCTGCACCCCAAGCCCGAGATAGGACAGCGACGCCTCAAGCAGGATCGCCTGGCCGACGAAGGCGGTGATCATGATCAGAAAGGGCGCCATGACGTTGGGCGTCATGTGGCGCAGGATGATCCGGGTATGGCTGAACCCGCAGGCGCGCGCCGCATCCACATAGGGAATTTCGCGAATGGCAAGCGCGCTGGACCGCACCACGCGCGCGCAGCGCGGCACGAACGGAATCGTGATCGCAATGATCACCAGAAGAATGTCGTTGTTGACCATCCGCCCCAGAATGGAAATCATGGCAAGGGCCAGGATGATCAGCGGAAAGGCCATCAGGACATCCATGATCCGTTGGAGAATCAGGTCGAACAGGCCGCCGAAATAGGCGCTGGCCACCCCCAGGACAAGCCCGAGCGAGCCGCCGATGGCCGCCGAGACAAACCCGATGAGCAGCGCTGTGCGCGCGCCGTAAATGATCCGGGACAGGATATCGCGCCCGAATTGATCGGTTCCCAGCCAGTTGATGAGGTTGGGCGCGAAATGGGGCCGCGCATAGTCGTTCACAAGCGGATCAAACGGCGCGATGATCGGCGCAAATATACCGGCGACGACCATGATAATCACGATCAGGCCCCCGGCCGCGCCCAGCGGCTTGCGCCGGATCAGATCGCCCATAATCGCGATCCAGGAC
>CALGIA010000166.1 GCA_937916005.1 uncultured Rhodospirillaceae bacterium | reverse complement strand
GATCAGCTCCCACGGGGTCCCAATGAGGTCCCAATGACGTCTGCTATCGGATCCAACGGCGCTCCAGGACATGGGCGATCCAGGACATGGGCGATCCAGGACATGGGCGATCTAGGACATGGGCGCTGTTTCCCTTATTATTTATTTCAGCCTGAATCCGTCTTCGGGCCATTATTGTGAAAACACATGGTGTAAATGTCAGAGCGTGGGAGAATAATAAAATGAAAGATAATACGCGCACCAATCCTCTTTACAGCGAAAACCGGATGAAGCTGGGCGCGATGGCGTTCAACTGTTCCCACGGATCGACCATCACATCGGCCGAAGGCGCCTGGGAAATGAACTGGCCCGACACAAAAGACGTCATCCGCATGGCTGACAACGCCGGGCTCGAGGCCCTGCTGCCGGTGGGAAGATGGAAAGGCTATGGCGGGCCGACCAATTTCAACAACCGCACTTTCGAATCATACACATGGGCCGCGGGCGTCGGTGCGTTGACCGACCACCCGGCGGTTTTCGCCACCACCCATGTGCCGCTGACCCACCCGATCGCCGCGGCCAAGCAGGCCGCCACCGTCGACCACATTTCGGGCGGGCGGTTTGCGCTCAATATCGTCTGCGGCTGGTTCAAGAACGAGTTCGAAATGTTCGGCGCCCAATGGCGTGAGCATGAGGAACGGTACGAATACGCCGCCGAATGGCTCGATTTCCTGCGCCGGATCTGGAGCGCCGAAGAAGAATTCGATTTCAACGGCAAATATTTCCAGGCGAAAAATGTCTGGAGCCAGCCCAAGCCGCTGCAACAACCCTTTCCCCCGGTGATGAATGCGGGTGGATCGGCGGCGGGCCAGAATTTCGCCGCGACCCATTGCGACATGAACTTCGTGATCCTGCGCGACCATAACGACATTGAGGCCGGCAAAGCGCAGATCGACAATCTGAAGAACATGGCGCGCGCGGTCGGGCGCGATGTGCAAAGCTGGATTCACGGCTATGTGGTCTGCCGCGAAACGGAAAAGGAAGCCCGTGAGTATCTGGATTACTATGTCCGGGAAAAAGGTGATTACGAGGCGGCCAATAACCTGCTGAAGATTTTCGGCTTCGAATCCAGAACCCTTGAGCCGGAAGAACTGGATTCATTCCGCCAGCATTTCATCGCCGGCCATGGCGGCTATCCGCTGGTCGGCACGCCCGACCGGATCGTCAGCGAAATGGACAAGCTGTCCGCCATCGGCATTGACGGTATCCTGCTGTCCTGGGTCGATTACAAGACCGAACTGAAGCAATGGGTCGATCAGGTCCTGCCCTTGATGGAGCAGGCCGGACAGCGCCAGGCTTTTACCGGCGCACGGTGACGCTCTGAACCAGGGCATCACCTAAATAAAAGGGGCCGGAAAAATCCGGCCCCTTTCATGTTGCTGGGCGTTACGCGTTACATTGCGTTGCGTTGCGCCGAAGCCTTGAGCAATCCGTACATCTTGCGCACCTGCGGGTTTTTGTGGGCACCCAACAGCTTGTCGCCGAGCGGGCGAATCGTATCCATGTACTGCTTCTGCTCAGCGGCTGAGAAAGCGGTAACGGTGGCGCCCTTGTCACGCCATTCCTGGGTCTTGACCTTGACGAAGCTGAGGGCGTTCGAAGCGGCGAAACCTTCCAGGTCCTTTGCCGTATCCAGCAGAATCTTGCGGATATCGGCGGGCTGCTTGTTCAGCCACACTTTCGAATACCACGTTCCGGCGGCAATATAACCGTCATTGGTCACGGTGAGGAATTTGCAGATGCTGTGGAACTTGGCGCCCGCCATCACGACCAGGCTGGTGCGGGCCGCGTCGACCACGTGACGCTGCAACGCCGGCACCACTTCGGTGAAGGGGATCGGAACGCCGGCGGCGCCGAACATCTTCGGAACTGCCCGCTCCATCGGCGTCGCCAGCACTCGGATTTTCAAGCCCCGAAGATCGGCAAGCTTGTTGATCGCAACCGTGCTGCCATAGGACGTGCCGTCATAAATCCAGATATTGCCGCCAACGATGCCCTTGCTTTCGGCGAGTTTCAAGAACGGCGTGCGGAAAGCAGGATCGGTGATTGTCCGCTGGCCATGCTTGGCGTCCGCAAACAGAGCGGGCGCATCGGTCACCTGGAAAGCCTGGTTCACACCAACGAGAAAGCCCGGGGGCGCCAGGAACACTTCCTGGGTGCCGAGCTGGATGCCTTCGACCTGGCGCGGAATTTTACCGAGCTGGCTGGTCGGGAACACCCGGCCCTGGATCCGTCCATTGGACCGCTTTTTGAGTTCCGAGACGAGTTTAAGCGCCAAATCATGCTGCGGATCGGCGGTGGTCGGATAGCCGATCTTCACGTCGATTGTCTGAGCCGTCGAAATTGCGGGCTGCCACGCCAGCAGCGTGGCCGCGGCAACGCCGAACGTCACCGTCTTAAGTCCGATATTATGTTTCATTTTCTTATCTCCCATCTGTGATGCTTGAAGTGTCTGGTATTGTTTATAGCAGGGCAAAACAATAGCCGTGTCCCACCCATGCGTATAGTCCAATCGCGGCAGAATTACGGTTATTCAATGGCTGCGGCGCGCTCCAGCGCCTTGATCATGGAAGATTGCAGCAGAAAATCCCGCGCCTTGGCCGGATCCTGCGACGTGCGCCGAAGATCGTCCTGGCGTTGGCGCCTGATCAATGGGTCTTTTTCTTCCAGATTGGCCTTGTTGCTGATGGTCTCCTTTTGAACATATTCGACCGCGATTGGCCGGCGCTGGCGATCATATCTGTCGAAGACCTCGTCGGTCGCTTCGCCACGCCAGACGGCGAGCATTTTTTCGCAGAGATTGACCGCATCATGAATGCCGCCATTCATGCCCATGCCGCCCAGCGGGTTATTGATATGGGCGGAATCTCCGGCAAGAAACACCCGTCCTTCCCGATACCGCTCGGCGACGCGCTGATGCACCTGATAGGCGGTGCGATGGCGGGTTTCGTAATCCACCCCGATATCGCAGACCTGGCGCATGCGTTGCTGCACCGTCTCATCGGTCACCAGGGATTCGGCGGTTTCTCCGGGAAGGGACGGCATCAGCAGGCGCCAAAGGCCGGGCACCTTGACAAAAACAAACCAGAATTCCGGATCCGCGATATAGGCGATCGGCGACAGATTTTCGAAATTTTGACTGAAATCATATTCGGTGCTGGTACAGAGCCACATTTCCGGAAACGTCAAACCGGGATAATCGATGCCCAAACCCATGCGGATCGCACTGGAGGCCCCATCGGCCGCAACCAGATACCGGCCACGCCGGGTTTCCCGCCCATCGGGCGTTTCCAGATGAAGATCGACCCCGTCCGCATCCTGCGTCGCGCCGGTCGCGCGGGCCTGATAGCGGAATTCCACATTGGGCATGTCTTTGAGGATATCAACGATGATATTGGTCAGCTTGTATTGCTCGGCCTGAAGCCGGTAAGGGTGGCGCGTATCGTCCTTGAGCACGCCCAGATTCCATTCGGCGATCACGCCATGTTCCATGTCCCGATACTGCCAGATCGGGCAGATGATGCCCTGGGCGATCAGATCACCGGCAACGCCAAGGTCTTCCAGCATGTCCAGCGTGGGTGGGTGAAACGTGGAGGCGCGCAGATCCAGCGGCAGGACGTCTTCCGCTTCGAAAATACTGACCGGAATGCCATTGCGCGCCAGAGTCAACGCGGTAACGCAACCCACGGGACCCGCGCCCGCGATTAAAACCCTGTCTTCCACCATTTTCCCACTCCATATCCAACTCCCCACGACCATAGCCAGCCTCCTGCGCCGGTCAACCGTAGTTGCGTCAAAGGCCCGGGCTTGTCATGCTCTCACCAGACGCATTCACCTGGAGGCAATGGACCATGGCCGGAATCGAGGAACTAAAAGCCACGGGTTGGCGCGCGCGGATCGGCGTGATCGTGCCACCCAACAACACGGTCAATGAAGCGGAGTTCAACCGCCTCAAACCTGAGGGCGTGACCTATCATTTCACCCGCTCGCCCATGCACCCCAACCCGTCCGCCGACAACTATGTGACCCTGTTGAACGATGTGGATGTGGCGGTCAGCGAACTGACAAATTGCGGTGTCGATCTGATGGCCTATGGCTGTACGGCGGGTTCCATGGCCTGCCCGGCGGACCTGTTGATCGGCAAGATGGAGGAAATCGGCAAGGTCGATGCGATTTCCACGGCTGGCTCGATCCTGAAAGCGCTCGAAGCACTGGGCGTCACCAGAATTTCCATGGCCACGCCCTATACGGACGCGACCAATCAGCATGAAAAGGAATTTTTCGACGATCACGGCATCGAGGTGGTGGCCATGGCGGGGCTCGCCCTCAACACATCGCCTGAAGGGGTCAAGAAAATGTCCCGGGTGCCGCCGGCGGAAATCTATGAGCACGCCAAATCTGTGGACCGCCCGGAGTCCCAGGCGATCCTGATCTGCTGCACGGATTTCGGCA
>CALGIA010000165.1 GCA_937916005.1 uncultured Rhodospirillaceae bacterium | reverse complement strand
CTATCGCGGTCGGCGGCCTCGAAGCGGAAATAGGAATTGTGCCATGCCTCGGTTTTGGCGAACACATCATGGAGCAGGACCCTGGGCGGATGATCCCATTCCGGCCGAAGCGCCGGGCACAGATCCACGATCCAGCGCGCCCGGCCGGCGCGCACCGCACGATCGGCGATGGCGCCCAACAGGCGCGCTGCCTGTGGAAATATCGGTTCAACCCTGAGCAGATAGGGCTGTCGGCCGGAGGTGGCCAGCAATAGGAAGCGCAGGACGGACAGTTCGTTGAGATGGATGATATAAGTCATGGATTGATCAGAGTCGGGCCGCGCTGTTCGTGCTTTCATCCATGTCGAGAATGACCTTGAGCGCGTTCCCGTTGCGGCTCGTCTCCCAGGCTTTTTCGAAATCCTCGAGCGGCATGCGGCACTTGAAGAACTCATCGAGATCAAGATCGGGAAGCAACCGGATCGCGTCTTCGAAATCCACAGCCGTGCTGCCAACTGATCCAATAACGGTTTTGTCGAAGGCGGCGATTGCCTCGAACGAAAATTGTTGCGGGCCGTATGGCAGGCCGAGCAGTAATATCGTCGCGTTGGCCGGACTCTCGTGAAGCGCCTTGTTCAGCACCTCCGGGTCGCCGGTCGCCTCGACGATCAGGCTGAAGCGCGACAAATTCCGCAGGTCGGCGGCGGTCTCGATTCCCGCCCCGTTGAAATAGCCGCGCCGCTTTTCGTTGCGGTCGAAGGCGGTGACCGGCACGCCCGACCGCTTTAGTACCTGGGCACAGAGATGCCCGATTGGCCCGGCGCCGATAACCGCGCAGGGCCCCCGATTGGCCCCTGGTTCGGCGGCCTTAAGCCGGCGAAGGCCCTTGAGCACCACGGCCAGCGGCTCGGTCAGCGTGGCCCTGAGAAGGTCGGCTCCAATGTCGAGCCGGTGGACAAAGCGCGCCGGCACGGCGAGATGGTGCGCATAGGCGCCGTTGCGCCCGATCACGCCAAGCTCGGCCCGCTGGGCGCAACCGATGGCGTTGCCGGATTTGCATTCGCCACAATCGCCGCAGCCCTGGATGCATTCGACCACGACTGCGTCGCCGTCCGCGAGCCCCGTGACCCTCGGTCCGACCGCCGCGATCGTGCCGCTGAATTCGTGGCCAGGCACGATCGGATAGCTCGCGACGCCGGTTTTGTAATACCCAAGCGTACCGTCCAGGATTTCAAGATCGGTCGCGCAGACTGCGACGTGAGCCACCCGGATCAGCACGTCGCCCGGGTTGAGCTGGGGCGCGGGGAGATGTTGCAGGCTGGCCGATTTCGGCCCATCGATGACCACCGCCTGGCTGGTCTTGTCGAACAGCATTTCCTCCCGCTCGCTTCTGGTTTCCAGCGCATGGGATTTGCACAGGCCCCGGATGGCGCCAATATTCTTGTGTATGCGGAAATAGATGATTTCACGGAGCCGCTGGCTCAGCGTCAGACGCTGTGAAACCGGGTTGTTTGCCGGGCGAAACGCGCTCGCCAAATCGATCAGCCCGTTGATGAATTCCTTGCCGATTTCGCGTGCGATGTGACGTCGGTCGAGGATGCCGATGCTGCGCGCCGCCACCGCCTCTCGGTAATGGCGGTTGCGAATCTGAGCCCAGGTTTCCTCGTGGATATGGTACAGCGCGGCGCGCGGCTCGTAGACCACGCGGTAACCCTGTTCCATCCAGTGTTTCGCCCAGTCGATATCCTCCAGCCCGAGGAGACTCTCGTCGAACGGGCGCTGTCGCCACAGATCGCATCGGACGGCCGCGTTGGCGTTGTTGGCGGCGAAATGGCCGGGCTGCTCGATGCGGGGATCGGGTCCGAAGATGCGCTCGAAATCCTGCGCCTCACCGAACCGGGAACTCGGCACGCCGAGCTGGCGGCCGTATGACATCGCGGTTTTTTCCTCGCGCAGCGGCGCTACCAGATTTTCCAGCCAGTCTTCGTCACGGGGCACGGTATGGGCCGACACCATGACGCCAAACCGCCCGGCGGCGGCCTTGAAACCCATATTGAGCGAGTGGCCGAAGGTGAAATCGTGACGGCTGATCCGGATCAACCTGTCGGCGCGGGCCTCGGCAATTTCACGGGTGCGGTCGAATGAGCCAGAATCGACCACGATTACCTCGAAGTCCCGGTAATGCTGTCGCTCCAGCGCGTCGAACAACGCCGGCAGGTCGCGCTGTTCGTTGAAGGTGCGCACGATCACCGTCGTCTCGGGTTTTGAATTTTTGGCGCCGTCCATTGGCATTATCCGGCCGCCTTAAGCCCGCCGAGGAGTTGCTTCAGCGTGCTCTCATGGACCCGTTGCCATGACGTCGGGCTCGAGTTCGAGTTGTGCGGTGCGAGCATCACATTGTCCATGCCGCGCAACGGGCTCGATGATGGCAAGGGCTCGTCCTCGAACACGTCGAGCGCCGCCCCGGCGATTTCTCCCCGCTCAAGCGCCTGAACCAGGGCCACCTCGTCAATGACCGGCCCACGGGCAGCGTTGATGATGACCGCGCTTCGCTTCATGCGGGCGAACTCGGCTTCGCCGAACAAATGCTGGGATGTGGGGTTGAGGTCGCAATTTAGACTTATGAAATCGGAGTCACGCAGCAGCTCGTCCATGGACACCATGTGTACGCCCAACGACTGAATGTGCGCCGCGTCAATTTCGTGGATATCGGTTCCGAGCAGACGGGCGCCGAATGCGCCCGCGCGCCGCAATACCGCGCTGCCGACGGCGCCGACCCCCACAACGCCGATCGTTGTTTCGAAAATTGCGCGCCCCGGAATTTTGTCCCAAACGCCGGCCTTCATCGCGTCGCTCATCCACGGCAGCCGGCGGGCGAATGACAACACGTATCCCAACACGCTGTCGGCTACCGGTTCGGTAAACGCATCGGGTGTTCTGCACACGCGTATATTGCGTCGCTGCGCCGCTTCGGAATCGATGGAATCGATCCCAGTGCCCCACTTGGCAATCACTTTGAGCTTGGGCGCCGCAGCAATCACCCGTTCTGTAATCCGGTCATCGCCGCAAATCACGCCATCAATATCGGCGACCAACGGCAAAAGCTGCGCTTCCTCCATTCGTTCTTCGACGTCGGCAATGACGGTTTCGATTTGGTTGTCATCGAAGAAGTCGCGAAACTCTTCGATGACAGGCAACAAATAGGGGGCGCTGATCAGGACTTTCCAGGGCATGACATTCTGTTCGGTTTCACTCAGTAGGTTGATACAAGCGGATCATCACGCATGAGTCTTTCAACTCTCGCCAGGTCGTCAGGGGTGTCGACGGCTTGGGTGGGAAGCGTTGTTTCCACCATGTGAACGGGGTAACCGTGCTCGAGAAAGCGCAACATATCGATCGACTCGGCGATCTCGAGCGCCGTCGGCGCGAGTTCCGCGAAGCCCAGCAGGGCGTCCCGGCGGAACGGCATGATGCAGACCTGCTTGAAGGCATCAATCCGCGCAAATGATTGCCCCATTGCGTCGGGGATGGGTTGGCGCGACATATAAAGCGCACGCCCCTGGGCGTCGGTGACCACCTTGATGGTGTTGCGGTCTTTGAAATCCGCCTCGTCATCGATGCGCAGCTTGAGATTGACGCAGCTTATATCGGCGTTTAGCCGCATCGGCGCGACGGCGGCCTCGATCATCTCGGGATGCACCATGGGCTCGTCGCCCTGCACCATAACGATGACGTCCGCTTCAATGCCAGAGGCCGCCTCGGCGATCCGGTCACTTGCCCGCTCATGGCGGTCGGACGTCATGATCGCGTGTCCGCCGAAGGCCCCGACGGCGGCGCTGATTTCCGCGTCGCATGTGGCGACGTAGACATCGGACAGCGATTTCGCCAGCGCCGTCCGCTTATAGACATGTTCGAGCATGGACCGGCCGAGGATCGGAGCCAGCGGTTTGCCGGGAAACCGCGTCGATCCCATGCGGGCCGGTATCATGGCGACGATTTTCATTTTCTGGATCCCGCGACCAGAGTTGACGGTTCGCCATCCGCGATGCCGTGATTGCGGCGCCAGACTTTTTCATATTCATCGATCAGCCTGTGCTCGCCATTGACCATCATATCTCTGAGGCCGATCAGTTCGACGGCGTTGAAATTTTGGCTGATGACGGCGGATATGGAGGTTGCGTCGCCGACTTCGAGAATGAATTTCTCTAGATCCCCGTCATATTGCTCTTCGATGGATTTTCGGAAAACCGCAAACCATTCGGACCCCGGATAGGGCGTCGCGAAGTGGGGCTTGACGACAATCCCGAGCTCTTTCCAAGCCTCCATGCTCATGCGGAGCGACTCGAAATCATCATTGGGAAATCCCATGATCTGGTTGGGAACAGGCCGAATTCCCGCCTCCAGTGTCCAGAAAAAGCTGCGAATGTTGGTCTTGCGCGACGCACCCTTGCCGATTGTCTTCAAGACATGGGGCGCAAAGGATTCGTAGCCGTAAACCAGATGCGAACATCCGGCTTCCCGCATGGTTTTCAGGACCTCTTTGGTGCAGAGCGTGGCGTGGCTGGTGCCGGACCAGTACATGCCGGTCCAACCCGTCATGCGGCCATCGCTGTCGAACTCGGGTTTTGGCGCCAGGCCGTTTTCATGCCAGAGACGACAAATTTCGTTGAGCCAGGTGCGGCCCGAATACTGGTCCATGGTCATCAGGTTTTCGTCGAGAAAACCGATATAATCCACATTGAAAGTGTCTTTGGCGTATTTGGCCATTTTCACGATGTATTCGGGGCTGTGGTAGCGGGTTGTCCGCGTATGGTTCCCCGGTACATCGAAACGCGGGTTGACCACGCCGTCGCTGTCTTCCTCATACCGCATGTCGCCCGCGATGCCGAGATGGAAGCAGAATTTGCAGACCAGCGAGCAGCCATAGCTGGCGTTTATATCGATGCGGCGCTGCGCCAGCATGCCTTCTTCCGAAAACAGGACTTCGCTGTTCTTGAAATACACCTCTTCCAGCGGAAAGAAGTCCCAGGCCGGATAGGGCAGCGAATCCAGATCATTGAGCAGCTCCCGCTGCGCCGACATGATCAGCGCGCCGTTGTCCTTGCGCGATATGGTGCCGGGAATTTGGGACCAGTCGCGGTCGCCGGCATCCACCATCTCGAGAATCTCGGGCCAGGTAATAAAGGCCTCGCCGATGACGCCCACATCGACGGCGGGCAGCCAGGCCATCATGTCCCGCGGCATCGACGTGAGCAGCCCGCCGCCCAGGACGATCACCGCCTCCGGACAAGTCTCTCGCGCCGTCCCGATGATGGATTTGGCCGACCCGTATGCGGTGGTGATGCCGCCCAACGCAATCACATCCCAATTATCCGCTTCCAGAACCTGGCGCAGAATATCCTCGCCCATGCGCCAGGCATTGGCGTCATATACTTGCACCAGATGCCCGGCGTCGCGCGCGATGGCCGCCAATAGTGCTATGCCATAGGGAACGTGGCGGGGAACGTCTTCCTCGCGCACCACGGGGTTTATGAAAAGTATTTTAGCCATGGGGATTTCGTCTCTCAGACATTTTTTCAAGAAATTCCTCAAGCGCGACGAATTCAATATGATCGCCAAACAGGATACCGCCGCCGGTGCAGTTATAGGTTTGGCATTCGCCGTCAGAGATCATCTCGAGGAGCGCTTCGCGGTACCACATGTATGCCGGGTCGGTATAGAACCAGCTTTGGGTGTGTGGGTTGAAGATGCGAATGAACACCTGGTCCAAATTCTCTTCTCCGACCAGGGCGACGGCTTCGGGGTAGTACTGGCTGGCGGCATAGGGCGTGTCATCATAATAGGCGAAGTCGATCCCGGTCAGCGCGACGTGACGCTTGCCGAGAACGGCGTCCGCCATCATCCAGCAGGCGGATCCGACATTGCCTCCGGCGTTGACGCAGGGCAGCCGGTTGAGGCCATAAAGTTCACGGCTCATGCCATCGATTTCATCGGGATCATCCAGCATCGGGTTCCACCAGTAAATCTCCATCCCGGTGTCCATGACCCGCCGCACCACGGATTCCGATGCCGAGGTGGACAGTGCGATCCGCATTTCGGGTCCATGGCGGTCGACGAGGTCGCGGACGCGTTCGTTGGCCCGAATCTCATTGGCGAAACTTTCATCCATATCCTGGCGGCGGTAATAGTCATCGCGCTCCAGCGCGTCATGGGTAAGATTCGGATCGCCGAACCAACGGACGATCCGGTCCGGATTGGGATCGACGGTTACAATAAGATCTGGGACAACCCCATTGCCAAGGCAATAGCTGATGGCGCTTTCGGTCACGACAATAGCGCCCTGATAGCCGGCCGATTTGATCGCGGCAATCGGATTGTTGCGCCGGATGCTTGGGCCCGCGGCGATGATGATGGCGCTGTCGCCCTCGCCCAGCGATGCGTTGCGGAGGTCGGCGAGGGATTTCCCGCGGTCACGGAACGCCACATTGCGCCGGGCATTTTCCAGGCATAGCGCCGCTGTTCGGTCGCGCGTCATGCGCTCCATATTGGCGACCAGCCGGCGGCCGAGCGCGCCCTGGGATTGGTCGTCCGTCAAACTATTTGTCCTCGAGGTCCCAGTTGACGCGCTTCTTGGACACAAAGGCGATGCTGCCGCCGAGCCGCTTGAGAGCGCTGGCTTCGAAGGTCGCTTCAAGGTCCTCTTGCTCTTTGGCCGCGGGTTTCACGTCCTTCTTCGGCGCAAAGTTTCCCTTTAGAACGGATGTCATCGATCATGTCCTTTCAGCATTTTGATTTCGGGATTTTCAGGTTTCGCCAAGCAGGGCGCGGAGTAGCAACAGGTCGCGCCGTTCGTCAATATCCACCGACCGTTCCGCCGGCATCACATGGGCCCGGGTCTCGGCGCCCACGAAGCCCCGATAGTCCCTGAACCACGGCACTTCCGCCACATAGACCGCGCCGTTGACGGCATATATCGCGGGGAGGTCCTGGCGCCGGGAATGTTCGGCGCCGTCTTCGAGCAGGCGCTGCATGCGGCCATCCTCTCCGATCCGGTACATCCAGTAGGGCGACTTTTCGGGACGCGTGACTGAAACGCACGCCGGAGCGCCGGTTGTGCGGCATAGCTCCAGGCAGGAATCGATATCTTCAGCCGCGCGCAGCGGCGACGTCGCCTGTAGCAGAACCAGATAATCATATTCCTCATCCAGCGCGTCCAACGCGTGGATAAGGGCATCTTCGATCCTGGCGGTGTCCCCGGCGAGTTCTTTCGGCCGCACGAACGGCGCTTCGCATCCCCAGCTCTCCGCGACGCCAATGATGTCGGAATCATCCGACGACAGGATCAGGCGGTCGATATATCGCGACTGTTTGGCGCTCTCGATGCTCCAGGCGATCACGGGTTTGCCTCCGGCTTCCGCCAAATTCTTGCCCGGCAGCCCCTTGGACCCGCCGCGCGCCGCAATGACGGCCAGGACTCTCTTGTTATCCAGCATGGCGCGCGCCTAGTCCCGCGCCAGGAAGTTGCGCAGAATATGTAGCCCGGTTTCGCCACTCTTCTCGGGGTGGAACTGGCAGCCCCACAAATTGTCGCGGCGCACGGTGGCGGCAAGACGTTGGCCGTCATAGTGGCAATCCGACAGCCGGTGCGCCTCGTCCGCCGGTTCCGCGGCGAAGGAATGAACGAAGTAGCAATAGGCTGGTGTCGGCAGCCCATCCAATATGGTGCCATCCCACGTCTGGCTTGCGGCGGCGGGCGAGAGCTTGCTCCAGCCGATATGCGGCACTTTGTGGGGCTTTCCATCGACGCCGTGGCGTGGAACGGTCCGTACGCGCCCGGGTATCATGCCAAGACCGTCATGCATGCCGAATTCGTCGCTGCTGTCGAACATCAACTGCATGCCGACGCAGATACCAAGAAACGGCCGGCCGCTGGCCGCGAACTCCCTGATCTGTTCGACCAGCCCAAGTTTTTGCAATTCCTCCATGGCGTTGCCGAATGATCCGACGCCGGGGAGCACAAGCCGTTCCGCATCCTTGATTTTGGCGGGTTCGCCGGTGATCTCGACCTCGCCGCCGCAATGCTCCAGCGCACGGCGGACGCTTAACAAATTGCCGCAGTCATAATCGATAACAGTCGCTTTTGCCGTCATCAGACAGGCCGCACATTGAGGCCGTGGGCGAGCGCTTGACGCCGGATATCCGGGATGGTCATTTTCTGGAAATGAAGCACATGGGCCATGGCGACGGCATCGGCGTGCCCCACGTTGACGACTTCGCTCAAATGTTCGAATTTCCCCATGCCGCCGCTTGCGATTACCGGGATGCCCACGGCGTCGGCGACCGCGCGGGTAAGTTCGATGTCATATCCTCCCCGCGTTCCCTCGCGGTCGACCGAGGTCAACAGAATCTCTCCCGCGCCCAGTTTCTCGCCACGTCGGCTCCATTCAATGACATCGAGCCCTGTGCGCTCGCGCCCATTGTCGCAATAGGCCTCCCAATGGTCCTTCTGTCGCTTGGCCTCGATCGACAGCACCACGCATTGCGATCCGAAACGTTCGGCCAGTTTCCTGATCAGTTCGGGATTTTGGGTCGCGGCCGTGTTGATCGCTATCTTGTCGGCGCCGGCGCGCAGCAGAATTTGGGCCCCTTCGACGCTGCGCACCCCGCCGCCCGCCGTGATCGGAATAAAGACGTCCTCAGCCGTGTGGCGCACCAGATCGACGATTGTGTTGCGTTCGTACAGGCTCGCCACCGCGTCGATATACACGATCTCGTCGATACCGTCGGCATAGTAGCGCTGGGCAAATCCACTGGGATCGCCCAGCTTGCGGAGCCCCTCCAGATGGACTCCCTTGATCAGATTGGGGGCCTTCACGTCGAGGCGGGCAATCATGCGTAGGGTCGACATCGTCGTTTCAGGCCTCGCGCCAGACGGCGTTGCGCAAGGCCCAGGCGCCGTTTTTGCGCTGCCATATATGGGGCGACCGGAACCGGTCGGTCAGCTGGTCGAAGAGAGTCCGGTCCATGATAGGCTCAGCAAACCTCTCCGAGGCGGCGCCGAATTCCTTGGGTCCAATGCTGATGTAGTTAAATATCTCGTCGGCGAAACGTTCGGGAAATTCACCATCATAGCGCCGGACCAGCGCGACGCCCTCGTCGCGGGTCAGTTCGCCCGAGCGGACTTCCTGCGCGGCGTCCGCGGTTGCGCGGCCGATGCCGAATTTGATGAAGCTGGTGAAGTAGTGGAAGTCGTCGATGCGGTCGTCGATGCTGTTGTACTTGCTGTAGGTGCCCGGCGTTCTCATGGGCGACGGCTCGAACCCACCATGCTCCACTGAATAGTAATAGCAGCCCTGGGGATGCCATTTCAGGTAATAGCCAAGATAATGTACCTCGGTTTTCGTCTTCTTCAGGGTTTCCGGGTCGGCCGGCAGGTATAAATCGAGATCGTTGTCCGTAATGCCGTAATCGGCGGCGAGTTCGGCGATCGAAACCCCGCTCAGGTGAAACTTTTCCTTGTCCATCGCGGCGTAAAACTGCTCATCGCGCAGCGCGCTCTCGTTATCGGATTTGGGGTTGCCGTACTCGGCCTCGTTCTCGCCATAAAAAACAAGCGGGACGCCATGCAGCGCCGACATTCTGGGGCCGAGATTCTTTTGACCCAGCACAAAGGGCTGGAAGGGGTGGAACAGCCTGTCAAAGGCGAGTCGGGTCAACAGCCGGTGTACCCTGCCATTGGGCGTTATCAGCATGTTATCGAATCCGGCGTGGAGCCATTTCTGGAAATTGCGCCAGCCCCATTCGGTATAGATATGCG
>CALGIA010000164.1 GCA_937916005.1 uncultured Rhodospirillaceae bacterium | reverse complement strand
GGAAAACGCGTCGAGGTGCGTTTCCCCGATGCGACGGCCAATCCGTATCTCGCCTTCACGGCGATGCTGATGGCCGGGCTTGACGGGATCGAGAACAAGATCCATCCGGGCGATGCCATGGACAAGAACCTCTACGACCTGCCGCCGGAAGAACTGAAAGACGTGCCCACCGTTTGCCATTCCCTGCGCGAGGCCGTAGATTCTCTCGATGCCGACAGGGATTTCCTGAAAAAGGGCGACGTGTTCACCGACGACCAGATCGACGGTTACATGGATCTCAAATGGGAAGAGGTCTACAACTACGAACACACGCCGCACCCGGTCGAATACAAGATGTATTACAGCAGCTGATCAGGGCGCAACGAAGCGAAAGAAAAGGGGAGACCTAACGGTTTCCCCTTTTTTTTATCGCTTTTGTGGCACGGCGACGGTGATTTCCCTGCCGCCGAAACCGTGGATCTTATCGTGGGCGCGCAGCATCACGCGCTTGACCGATCTTGGGATGATGATGCGGGACAGGGAGCGCGTGAAGGGCTGTTCATTTTCATGCGGGTGAAACAGGGTCCGCCTGCCCAGCACGGTGCCGTCGGGGGCGACGACTTCCCAGCGGTCCGCATAGTGGGTCCAGCCTTCATCGCCATGGCGCACGGTGACGTCGATACGGTAGCGGCCATCATCCATCCGGGCGATCTGAACCTTTTCCACATCCGCTTCGCCGGCCTGGCCGGGAAGGGGGCTGAGCCCGACGGCCAGCAGAGCGGCCATGAAAAGACTTTTCATGCTTTTGTCTCCATGGCGATGGGGTTACGGTTTTCATCGATCCGCACATAGGTGAATTCACCTTCCGTGACAATGAAGCGGTCGCCGCCTGCCCGCCGCTTGACCCAGGTTTCCACCCGGGCGGTGATTGACGTGCGCCCGGTTCGGGTGATATCCGCATAGCAGGTGATTTCGTCGCCGATCAGCACGGGCACATGAAATTCGATTTCCTTGACCGCGACCGTGGCGATGCGGCCGCCAGCGTGTTCATAACATACATTGGCGCCCGCCAGGTCCATCAGCGCCATGATATAGCCGCCGAAGATGTCGCCCGACGGGTTGGCGTCCGCCGGCATGGCAATCATCCGAATCGCTGGGTCCCGTGGCGGTGCCGTCTGGCTGGAATTCATGGATTTACGCCTGTTTATTCAGCATATAGTAATTCCTCTCACTGCATATACGTCATATTGTGTGCGTGGAAAAGTGTTTCGATTCTCGGGCTTGCCCCTTATCTATCTATTATCCTTCCCATCATAGCGTGAGCCATGGCTGATCTGTTCGACCAACCCGTCCCAAAAAAGAAATCCAAGAAATCCGGCTATTCCGCCGACGATATCGAAGTCCTTGAAGGGCTTGAGCCGGTGCGCAAACGGCCCGGCATGTATATCGGCGGCACCGACGAAGCAGCCCTGCATCATCTGGTGGCCGAAGTGCTGGACAATTCCATGGATGAGGCCGTGGCCGGCCACGCGACCTGGATCGATGTGGAACTGGCCGCCGATGGCGCGGTGACCGTGCGCGATAACGGCCGCGGCATTCCGACCGACCCGCATCCTAAATTCAAGGATAAATCCGCGCTCGAAGTGGTGATGACCACCTTGCATTCCGGCGGCAAATTCTCCGGCGACACTTACAAGACCTCCGGCGGGCTGCACGGCGTCGGTCTGTCGGTGGTCAATGCGCTGTCCGATATCTTGACCGTTGAAGTCTCGCGCGACAAAAATCAGTGGTCTCAAACCTATAAGCGGGGCACGCCGACCGGGAAACTCACCCGGAAGGAAAGCGCGCGCAATGGCCACGGCACCTCCGTGACATTTCATCCCGACCCCCAGATTTTCGGCGACAAGGCCGCTTTCCGTGCGTCGCGGGTCTACAGTTTGGCACGGTCGAAGGCCTATCTGTACAAGGGGGTGGAAATTCGCTGGAAATGCGCCCCGGAAAAACTGCGCGACGCCAAGGATACCCCGGAAAAGGCGGTTCTGCATTTCCCCGGCGGATTGAGAGATTTTCTTGCCGAAACCCTTGCTGACCGCCCCACCGTGACGCCAAAGCCCTTTGCCGGCGAGGGGAAGCTGAATGGCGGCGGCGGGCGTGTCGAGTGGGCCGTGACCTGGCCCGAGCATGGCGACGGATTCATGTCGTCCTACTGCAACACGGTTCCCACCGTGATGGGCGGCACCCATGAAACCGGATTGCGGACGGCGCTGTCGCGCGGTCTCAAGGCCTATGGCGAAATGACCGGTAACAAGCGCGCCACGCAGATTATCGCCGATGACGTGATGATCAGCGCGTGCGGATTGCTTTCGGTCTTCATCTCCGACCCGCAGTTCCAGGGCCAGACCAAGGAAAAGCTGTCAACCAGCGGCGTATCGCGTCTTGTTGAAATGTCGATCAAGGATCATTTCGATCATTTTCTCAGCGGTGATCCGGAAACCGCCAATGCGCTGCTGGAATCCGTTCTGGAACGCGCCGAGGAACGGTTGCAACGCCGCCAGGACCGCGAGGTGTCGCGGAAATCCGCCACGCGCAGGCTGCGTCTCCCGGGAAAACTGACCGATTGCACGCTCAGCGGCGCCGTTGGGACCGAATTATTCCTGGTCGAGGGCGATTCCGCCGGCGGATCCGCCAAGCAGGCCCGGAACAGAAAAAACCAGGCGATCCTGCCCTTGCGTGGCAAGATTTTGAATGTCGCCAGCGCCAGCGCCGATAAGCTGCGGGGCAATCAGGAACTGGCGGATCTGGTCCAGGCGCTGGGCCCCGGCACCGGGTCGCAGTATGACGACAGCAAGTTGCGTTATGAACGCGTCATCATCATGACGGATGCGGATGTGGACGGCGCCCATATCGCGTCATTGCTGATGACCTTCTTTTTCCGCGAGATGCCCGAACTGATCGAAAACGGGCATCTCTATCTGGCCATGCCGCCGCTATACCGTCTCAGCCAGGGCGGGGAAACCGCCTATGCGAAGGACGAAGCCCATCGCGATGAGTTGGTGAAAAATCATTTCACCGGGCGTGGAAAAATCGATACCAGCCGGTTCAAGGGACTGGGCGAGATGCCGCCCCGACAACTCAAGCTGATCAATCCACTCAAGCTGATCAATCCGCAG
>CALGIA010000163.1 GCA_937916005.1 uncultured Rhodospirillaceae bacterium | reverse complement strand
CCCGCATCTGAATTCCCCTCGCTTTCGGCCCAGCGCAATTTTATCCTAAATGTGCTCAGATTTTTTAGAATAGAGCAATTTTCGAATTGTTTCTTGCCCGTCGGCATGTGGGTTATCATGCCGGCCACGTCGCAGAGTTTCGGCAAAATTCAATAAGGTAACGGGTAAATTTGCAATGACACATGGGATGGTTTCGGCGCCGCAGCCTGAAGCGGTGGAGGCGGGACTGGATATTCTCCAGGATGGCGGCAACGTGGTTGATGCCGCCATCGGGGCCGCGTTGGTGCAGACGGCGGTTGATCCGCAGATGTGCGGCATTGCCGGGTTTGGCTCCATGCAGCTTTATCTCGCGGACCGGGGTGTGCATACCTGCATTGATTTCCACGGTCGTGCCCCGCTCGCGACCCGGCCCGAGATGTGGGAAAAACGCATCGTTCGCGAATGCGATGATGGTTTCGGCTTCGTGCTGACGGGCGAAGTGAATGAAATCGGCTATCAATCCATGACGACACCGCTGACCATCAAGGCATTTGACGAGGCCCTGACGCGGTTTGGCAGCCGCACCCTGGCGCAAATGCTCGCGCCGGCGATCCAATTTTGCGAGGACGGCTTTCCCGTCCGCCCCGCGGTCCATGGCTTTTGGACGCGGGGCGCGGAGGCGGGGCGCATCGCACGCAGCCGTGGCCTGACCGATGATCCCGCCACCGCCAAAATCTATACCAAAGCGGATGGTTCGCTTTACGGCATCGGCGAGATGTTGCGCAATCCCGATATGGGCCGCACCTACCGACGCATTGCGGAACAGGGCGTGGAGGATTTTTACAGCGGCGAGATTGCCCAACAAATCGATGCGGACATGCGCGCCAACGGCGGTCTTATCACCTTGGAGGATCTTGGTTCCTGCACGACGGAACCGGTTGAGCCGCTGTGGACTGACTATCGGGGCTATCGCGTGGCAACGAACCAGCCGCCCGGCGGCGGCCTGATGATCGTCGTCATGTTGAATATTCTGGAAAACTTTGACCTCGCCGCGATGGGCCATAACTCGGCCGACTACATCGCCACGGTTTCAGAGGCCATGAAGATCGCGACCGTCGACAAGGACACGCGCATGGGTGATCCGAAGTTCTTCGACATTCCTTTCGACGAACTGACCTCGAAAGATTATGCAAAACGCATGGCCGAGCGCATCAAGCGTGGCGAGAAGACGCCCGTGCCCCGAATGAATTTAGGTGGCAACGAAAGCAAGGAGACGACCCATATCTGCGTCGCGGACACGAAAGGCAACTGCGTCTCCATGACCCATTCGTTAGGCTCCAGCTCGGGCGTCGTCACCGATGGGCTTGGCTTCATGTACAACAACTGCATGATGGTGTTTGACCCGCGACCCGGCCATGCGGGGTCGCTTGCACCAGGTAAGGCGCGCTTCTCCGCGTTGTCGCCAACTATCGTTTTCAAGGATGGCAAACCGTTCTTCGTGGTCGGGTCGCCCGGCGGCACGACCATCACAATGGGGAACCTGCAGGCGATCCTCAATGTGATCGATTTTGCCATGACGGCGCAGGAAGCCGTATCGGCGCCGCGCTTCACGGCGACATCGGATACCATCGAGGTAACCAACCGGATTTTGCGCTCGACGGAGCGGGAGCTCCAGGCGCGGGGCTATCCAACCCGCCGGCATGCCTTCAGCCACATGATACCCATCGTGCACGGTATCCGCATTATGGATGGCACCCTGGATGGCGGCGCCGACCCGTCAGGCGATGGCATGGCGGCACAGATTTAGGGTCACCAGGCCGTTGCCCTGTGATTTAATCTGCGCCATGCTCTGCCCGGCCGGCGCACTTCTGCCGGCAAACCCCGGTTCATCGCAGGAGCAGGAAGCATGAGATTAGGCGTGAGCATTTCCCTGGCCGGCGATGAGACGGCGGGGGGCAAGGATTATGTCACCGGCATGGGTTTGGCGGAACGCACAGGATTCGACAGTCTTTGGTTTTTCGATACGCTCGGGCGCGGTTCCTTTCGACCCGATCCGCTCAGTGCAATGTCGGCGGCGGCGGCCGTGACGAAGCGCATCGAGATCGGAAGCTGCATCCTTCAGGTTCCGTTGCGCCACCCGGTGGAGCTGGCGCATCGTATTCTGAGCGCGCATTTCCTATCCGAGGGCCGGTTGCTGCTTGGTGTCGGCGCGGGATCGACGGAAACCGACTTTGCGGCGGTGGAGGCTGATTTTCAAAGTCGGTTTCGAGCGTTGGCAGAGGCGCTGCCGATTATGCAGAGCCTGTGGCGCGGCGAAACAGTCCGCAATGTTAATTTGACGCCGTTGCCGTCGGCGCGCGGGGGCCCACCGATTTTGATCGGCAGTTGGGCTGGCAGCCGATGGATTCCGATCGCCGCAAAACGTTATGACGGTTGGATCGCGTCAGCCCATTTCACTAACATCGCCACGCTGAAAGAAGGCGTGGCGCGCTATCGTGGCGAAGGCGGCGGCCGCGCCATCGCAACCAACATTCCCGTCAACCTGACGGTGGACAGCACGACGCTTTCGGATGACGATCATTTTGATCTGCGCTGCGGGCCGGAAGAAGCCGCCGTGCGCCTCGCTAAATTGGCCGAGATCGGCTTCGACGATGCGGTCGTCACGGTCTCGACGATTACCGAAGAGCATATGGCGGCGGTCCGCGCCCTTTACCCATGAACCGCCGTGACAATTGTATCAGCGTAAGCGGAGGGTAAAATGCAAGACCCGGACATTCAGACCTATGATTATATCGTCGTCGGGGCGGGCTCTGCCGGCTCGGTCGTCGCGAACCGTTTGTCGGCGGATCCAAAGCATCGCGTGCTTCTGCTGGAGGCCGGCCCCGCTTCCAATCCGTGGTCCCGCATTCCGATTGGCTATGCCAAGCTGATTGAGAACCCTGCCGCCAACTGGTGTTATTCCTCCGAACCGGAGGCCAGCACCAATGGCCGCAAGATCGCGGTGCCACGCGGGCGATTGCTGGGCGGCTCGAGCGCGATCAATGGCTTGGTCTTTGTCCGTGGGCAGGCGCAGGATTTCGATACCTGGGCGCAATTGGGCAATAAAGGCTGGAGCTATGGCGACGTCTTACCCTTTTTCAAGCGTTTGGAGAGTTACGATGGCGGCGAGGATGCCTACCGGGGCCGCGATGGACCGCTGCGCGTCACCGACCCCGATGAAACCGGTCCGCTTTACGACGCCCTGATAGCGGCCGCCGC
>CALGIA010000162.1 GCA_937916005.1 uncultured Rhodospirillaceae bacterium | reverse complement strand
GCACATGATGGCGATAGGCCCCCGCACCGAGAAAACTGGGCACATCGCCCGCCGCCAGATTTTTCGCCGCCATGGCCTCCAGCGCGCGCTCGACCTCGATCTCGCCGGAATGGAGCGGCAGATCCAGAAGCTCCGTCAGCCGCGCGCTTTCGGGGATGTCCTTGAACAGCGCGTCAATGTCGTCGACCCCGATGGCCGCCAGCATCTCGGCCCGGTCGCCATCGGTCAGGGGCAAATATCGCATGGAGTCAGCCTTGGGTGAATTTCAGATAGGCATCCTCATCCATCAGACCGTCCAGTTCGGATGCGTCGTCGATGCGGATTTTCAGGAACCAGCCGTCGCCCGTGGGCGCTTCATTGACCAGGCCGGGATTGTCCGCCAGGGGTCCGTTGGTGTCGACCACCTCGCCGCTGACCGGCGCAAAAACCTCGCTGGCCGCCTTGACGGATTCGATGACGGCGGCCTCGGCGCCTTTCTTGAGCTGCTTGCCGATTTCGGGCAATTCGACGAAGACCACATCGCCCAGCTGTTCCTGGGCGAAATCGCTGATGCCGATAATTGCCGTGTCGCCTTCGACCCGAACCCATTCATGGTCCTTGGTGTATTTCAGATCACTCATTGGGCGCGTCTCCTCAAGCCTTGAAATAATTATGTGCGATGGCCGGCATTTTGCAGACCCGGGCGGGGCGCGGAACGCCCCGGACCATGAGCTGAACCGGCGTATCGACATCCGAATATGACGAATCGATATAGCCCATGGCAACCGGGCCGCCAACACTGGGCCCGAAACCGCCGCTGGTGATTTCGCCGATGGGCGCGCCGTCATTGTTGGTGACGATGGTATGTTCGCGCGCCGGCGCCTTGCCTTTGGGCAGAAAACCGACGCGGCGGCGGGCCACGCCGTCTCTGAGTTGGGCCAGAATGATATCCGCGCCGGGAAAGCCGCCTTCATCCCGCCGCCGGCGGGCGATGGTCCAGGCCAGCCCGGCCTCGACAGGCGTGGTGGAATCGTCCATGTCATGGCCATAGAGGCACAGCCCGGCCTCAAGCCGAAGCGAATCACGCGCGCCGAGCCCGGCCGGGGCGACTTCATCCTGGGCCAGCAGAAGGCGGGCGAAACCATCCGCATCCGCCGACGGAATGGAAATCTCGAAACCGTCCTCGCCCGTATAGCCCGACCGGGTCACCGCCAGCCGAACGCCATTGAATTCAAACGGCGCGGCTGTCATGAAACCCATGTGGGCGATTTCCGGAATAAACCGTCCCAGAACCCGCGCCGCCATGGGTCCCTGCAGCGCCAGAAGCGCCCGGTCGGCAAGCTCGGTAAGGCCGCAATCGGTCCCCAGCCCCGCCTCAAGACTGGCCTCAAGATGGGCCATGTCTTGCGCCTTGCGCGATGCGTTGACCACCAGGAACAGATAATCCCCCACATTGGTCACGATCAGATCGTCGAGAATGCCGCCACTTTGGTTGGTCAGCACGGTATAGCGCATGGCGCCTCGCGCAAGGCCCTGGATATCAGCCGGGACCAGCGCTTCCAACGCCGCAACGCGCCGGTCGCCGCGCAGCGCCAGCTGGCCCA
Organism: uncultured Rhodospirillaceae bacterium; assembly: GCA_937916005.1. GTDB lineage: Bacteria > Pseudomonadota > Alphaproteobacteria > MPNO01 > MPNO01 > CALGIA01. The sequence continues at coordinate 8,977 of CALGIA010000162.1, read as the reverse complement.
TGTGCGAGACATCGAACAGGGACGCCTGTGCCCGGGTATGCAGATGTTCGGCAAGGATCCCCGCCGGGTACTGGACCGGCATTTCATAGCCGGCGAACGGCGTCATCCTGGCGCCAAGTTCACCATGCAAATCGAATAGCGGCGTCTGTTTCAGCATGGGTGCGGGCGTAGGGGCGGCAATGGGAACTGGACGGTCATAGTGTCCTCCAACAGCTGACGCGGGACGGGTCAGTTACGGCGCGTTCGGCTGCGGTTGTACTCCAATTCTGCCTCGGAAAGTTCGAGGCCGAGATAAACATCGTAATTCGCGCCGACTTCCTTGGGCTTGAGCGGAATACGCATCTCGATTTCGTCCCGGTAGATTACCCGGCTTTGATTTTTCAAGAACCCGACAGCAATCGGAAAGACCCGCTTGCCTTCCCTGGCCGGATAGAATTTCGGTATCGCCACAAAATAAGACAGATCCGCCCGTCGTTCCCGGTTCGCCGGGCCGCGCTTGACGGCGAAGGCGATATGAAGCGTGACCGAGACGCCCTTGGAATCATGTTCGCAGGAGCCTGCGAAATCCTCGATTTTCGCCTCGAACTGGATATCGGTCACATCGCGCCCGGGTCCGGGAAGAAATTTCACCAGATTATCGCCCTGCCCCAGAATCAGGAAATTGGGGCACGGCGCACGGTACTTGTCGCTTTCAAACACGCTACAGCCCGCAACCGTCCCCGCTATCGCCATGGAGAGCAGGAGGGCACGCATCGTTTTTCGTGAAATTCGCATTGGATTTACGGCTTTTTTCGCAATGACCGGTTCAGTCATGAAGTTCTTTTCTCCGGAGAGATACTATATTAGGAACAGGAGATTGGATATGGATATCGTGACCCGCGCCCTTGGGGCGCGACGCGACGCTATTGATGCCCGATCCTGGATAATCCGTTGCAACAGAGCTGGATACATATGAACAAGCCTCCCCTGACCATCTTGCTGGCCGGCCCGCGCGGCTTTTGCGCCGGCGTGGATCGCGCCATCCGGATCGTGGAACTGGCGCTGAAAAAATATGGGCCGCCAGTCTATGTCCGTCACGAAATCGTTCATAACCGCTATGTGGTCGAAGGGTTGGAAAAACAGGGCGCCATATTCGTCGAAGAGCTGGAAGAAATTCCCGAAAATGTGCCGGCGGTGTTTTCCGCCCATGGGGTACCAAAATCCGTCTTCGCCGAAGCCGAGGAACGCGGCATGTTCTATCTGGACGCCACCTGTCCGCTTGTCACCAAGGTCCATGTGGATGCCCATCGCCAGGAACGGGACGGAAGCGAAACCATCCTGATCGGCCATGCGGGCCACCCCGAGGTCATCGGCACCATGGGCCAGATGACCAAGCGGCCGATGCTGCTGGTCGAGAACAAGGAACAGGCGGAAACCCTCAAGGTCGGGGACCCGGATAATCTGGCCTTCGTCACCCAGACCACCCTGTCGGTGGATGATACGGCGGAAATCGTGCGCGTGCTTCAGCGGCGTTTCCCCAACATCCAGGCGCCCCGCAAGGAAGACATCTGTTACGCGACCACCAACCGGCAGGCGGCGGTCAAGGCGCTGGCGTCGCGGTGCGATGCGTTGATCGTGATCGGCGCGCCCAACTCGTCCAACTCCAACCGGCTGGCGGAAGTGGGAAAAAACCAGGGCTGTGAAAAATCCATCCTGATCGAACGGGCCGCCGACCTGGATTTCACCTGGCTGGACGGGGTTCAAAAGCTCGGCCTGACCGCCGGCGCGTCGGCGCCCGAAATCCTGGTCCAGGAACTTATCGCCGCCTGTGAAGAAAAATTCTCGGTAACGGTCGAAGATGTCAATGTGACCGACGAAGATGTGGAATTCAGCCTGCCCCGGGCTTTGACTTCCTAGCGCGCGTGGCGGTCTATACTGAAATTTCCGATCGGGAACTGGCCGATTTCATCGCGGGCTATGATATCGGTTCCGTGCTGTCGTGCGACGGCCTGGCGGAAGGGATCGAGAACTCCAACTACCTGCTAAAGACCGACCGGGCTACTTACGTGCTGACGCTGTTCGAACGCCGGGTGACGGAAGGTGAGTTGCCGTATTTCATGGGCCTGATGACCCATCTTGCGGAACAGGGTCAACCCTGCCCGGTCCCGGTTGCCGCCCGCGACGGCGCGGTTTTGCGCACGCTGTGCGCCCGCCCCGCGACCATTGTCACGTTTCTGGACGGTAGCTGGCCGCGCCATCCCACGCCGACCCATTGCGCCCAGGCGGGAAGCGCCCTGGCGCGGCTTCACATGGCCGGGAAATCCTTTCCCATGACGCGTCCGAACGATTTGGGGCGGGCAAGCTGGCGGCGCCTGTTCGAAAATTGCCGGGACCGCGCCGATGAGGTGACGGAAGGGCTTGAGGCGGAAATTTTCAGCGCCTTGCGGGTTTTGGACGAAAATTGGCCGGACGGTCTTCCGTCGGGACTCATCCATGCCGATCTGTTTCCCGACAACGTCTTTTTCCAGGACGGCAGGCTTACCGGGATCTTCGATTTTTATTTCGCCTGCAACGATTTTCTCGCCTATGACATCGCAATAGCCCTCAATGGCTGGTGTTTTGACAGTGACGGCGCATTCGATTTGGCCCGATCAAACCATTTGCTGTCGGGCTATGAAGATATCCGGACCCTGACGGCGGCGGAAACTGTCGCCCTTCCCATTCTGTGTCAGGGCGCGGCGTTGCGGTTTCTGGTGACACGGCTTTATGATCGGCTGTTTCCCGCGGAAGGCCCTTTGGTCTCCCTCAAGGATCCGCTGGAATTTCTCACCCGGCTCCGCTTTCACCAGCAGGTGGATGGAGCCTCCGCATACGGACTAGAACACCCATAATGACAAAGCCCCATCCCGACATCATCGACATCTACACCGACGGCGCCTGTAGCGGAAACCCCGGACCGGGCGGCTGGGGGGCGATGCTGCGCCGGGGAGATTTGGAAAAGGAAATCTGCGGCGGCGAGGCCGACACAACCAATAACCGCATGGAAATCACCGCCGCCATACGCGCGCTTCAGTCGCTGAAACGCCCGGCGCATGTACGTCTCCATACGGACAGCGTCTATCTGCGCGACGGCATCACCAAATGGATTCACAAATGGAAATCCAATGGCTGGAAAACAGCCGCGCGCAAGCCGGTCAAGAATGTGGATTTATGGCAGGAGCTGGAATCGGCGCTGGGAACCCATAAAATCGAATGGCATTGGGTCAAGGGCCATGACGGGCATCCGGAGAACGAACGCGCCGATGAACTGGCCCGCCGGGGCCTGGAAGACGTACGGTCCGGCAGATAGTTTTATCCGATGTGAATCCGGCGCCGTCGCGGCGCGGGATCCACAAGTCCGGAATAGAGCTATAGCTGGCCCAGCATCGTTTCCGCGTCGCTGACCTCGAACCCACCGCCTTCTTCCAGGTTGATTTGCGTGACGACACCGTCATCGACCAGCATGGAATAGCGGCGGGACCGCACACCGAGCCCGCGTTCGGTCAAATCAAGAACCGTATCCAGCGCCCTGGTAAACACCGCGCCGCCATCCGCCAGCATCAGCACCTTGTCGCCCACATTCTGATCCTTGGCCCAGGCGCCCATGACGAACGGATCATTGACCGACAGGCAGGCAATGGTGTCGACCCCCTTGGCCTTGATCCCATCCGCGTTCTGAATAAATCCGGGGAGATGCTTGGCCGAACAGGTCGGCGTAAACGCCCCCGGCACGGCAAACAACACCACTTTCTTGCCCGAAAAAATTTCTTCGCTGGTCAAGGGCGCCGGACCATCGGGCCCCATGGTCGTCACTTTCCCCGATGGAATTTTATCGCCAACTTTAATTGTCATTATTTTCCCCAATCTTGATTGATAATATCGCGGCCTCAATGGCTCGCGACAAATATGACTTAAGTCGCCGTCCCACAGAAGTCACCCCTGCCTGCCGACATGTTTGTGGATTATCGACTGACCTGGGGTGACGGCCCGGAAGCCTCCGCCATGGCGTTCATGACGCTGCTCCTGGTCAGAATTTCGGGAAGCGGGCTGCCCTCCGGCGCGCCGGGGCCATAGACCACGTTGAACGGGATGCCGAAGCGCCCGAAACTGGCCAGAAAATCCGAGATTTCCGCGTCAGGCCGCGTCCAATCGGCTTTCATGGCGGTGACCTTGTCGGCGGTCAATAATTTGCGGATATCGTCCTGATTCAGCACCAGCGCCTTATTGACCTGACAGGTGATGCACCAATCCGCGGTCACATCGACAAACACCGTACGCCCGCCCGTCACTTCACGGGCGATCCGCGCCGGATCGAATTTTTGCCAGACCGCGTCATTCAGCACCGCATTCGGCGTCTGACCCCGCCGCGCAAAGCTGCCCGAGATCACGACCGACATGACGCCGAGCGCGGCGACCACGATCCATGTGGCGTTCCGCGCCCGGCCCTTGAATTGGCGCAATTGCCAGATCCCGATCCAGATCGCCGCCATGAAAAGCGTCACCAGAACGGCGACGGGCAACCCGACCTGGATGAAAAGCACGCTGATCAACCAGGCCGCCGTACCAATCAGCGCAATGCACAGAATCCGCCGCAGGGTCACCATCCAGGGACCGGGCCGCGGCAGACGCGTCGCCAGGGCCGGAAACGCGGCGACCAGAAAATACGGCGCCGCCAGCCCCAGCCCCAAGGCGACGAACACGGCGTAAATCTCGACCGGCCCGCGCGACAACGCAAACCCCACCGCGGTGCCAAGAAAGGGCGCGGAACAGGGCGTCGCCAGCAAGGCTGCGAAGGCGCCGGTCAGAAAATGTCCGGATATGCCGTGAGCGCCACCGGCCCGGGCCGCCGGGTCCATCACCATGCCCGGCAGACGGAATTCAAACAGGCCCCATAAATTGCCCGCGAACAGGACCAGGATGAAAACCATGGCCGCCAGGAAAACCGGCTGTTGGAACTGTATCCCCCACCCGGCGGCAAGACCGGCTGATTTCAGCAATATGGCGACGGTTCCCAGAACCAGAAACGACGCGATGATTCCCGCCGCCGAGGCGAGAAACCCGAACCGGACCTCGCGCGTGTGTCCCCCGCCGTGGCCGACCAATGACAACAGCTTTATGGACAAAACCGGCAACACGCAGGGCATCAGATTAAGAACCATCCCGCCCAGCAGGGCGAATGCCAGGATGACGATCATGCCCGAAAATGTCGTCTCGCCGGTCCGCCGGGAATCCGCGTTGGGGATGCCGACAGTCGCGGTAAGTTTCACGTCACGCTCGATCCCACGGTCGCCGTCGACCAGCGTGAATGTCAGCTTCCGGCCGGCAAGGGACGCCCCCTTGTTCTTGCCGGTCGTGCGCACGGAAATGCGCATCAGCGCGGACAGGCGATCATCGGACAGGCGGGTTACGGGCCGGGCGAACCGGAACCCTGATGGTCCCTCGGTATAAATATCGGGTTGGCGTAACGCCCGGTCGGCGGCCAATGCAAGCTGGATCACCTGGCGCGGGCCGCTTCCCGCAATTTCCGCCCGCACGATCCGCAAAGCGGAATTTTCGTCGCGGGTCGGAACCCGGGCCGAAAATGTCTCGATCAGCCCGGCCTCGCGGGATGAATTTTCCGGCCCCTTCGGCAACGCCAGCGAGACAACGGCCTCATAGGGAATGCAGATCTCGGCGCAAGCCAGGAACGCGATCGTGCCGTTCAATGAGACGTCTTTACCCGGCTCAAACAGCGCCACCGTCAGCGGGAAAACAGTTTCGCCCTTATAGCCCAGGGTTTCCAGACCCAACACGCTGAACCGTACCGGCGCGGGCCATTGGATTTTCGTTCCCGCCATGTTGCGGGAACCGGCCCAACTTGGCTGCGGCGGAAATCCGGCATCGCCGGGCGACCGCCAGTAGATTTTCCAGCCCGGCTTCATGCGGAACTGCAAACCGAATTTCAGGGTGTCCCGGTCGCCCGCGAAATCGCTTTCCGCGATCAGCCTGACCGAGCCATGATCGGAATTCCACCAGGATGACGCCGCCGCCCTTGCATCCGGGACCCCGACCGCCAACGTCAGCAGAACCGCCAAGGCGGCGGCAAGTCCACGGCGGTGGCGTTTCCGGCCTGTCATACCAACATCATTAACCAATTTGCCGAAATTACCCTATATTATGTCATTATGTCTCATGGGTGACGCGTGGGTGACCTGGTAGTTTGGTGGACATATATACGCCATAGTTCACTCACACAGTCATAACGTTTACGTGTCGACGCCTCGCCGCGGCGGCGGTCCAACAAGGTGCCAAATATGACCGAAGAAGCCTATTCCTCCGGATATCTCGTTGGGCAACTGCTCATCGCAATGCCCCAGATGCAGGACCCTCGATTCGAACGAACGGTCATCTATCTTTGCGCCCATACGGAAGATGGCGCCATGGGCCTGGTGATCAACAAATTGCTGGACGAGGTCACGTTCCCCGATTTGCTGGAACAGCTCAATATCGACACGGGCATCGACGAAGATATGATCCGGGTGCATTTCGGCGGGCCGGTTGAAGCCGGCAGAGGGTTTGTCCTCCATTCGGCCGACTATATGCAGGAGTCCACCCTGGTGGTCACAGATCAGTTCGGCATGACCGCGACAATTGATATTCTGAAAGCCATCGCCGAGGGCGACGGTCCGCGCCGCAGCCTGCTCGCATTGGGATATGCGGGCTGGGGCCCCGGGCAGCTTGAGGATGAGATTCAGCGGAACGGCTGGCTCTGCGTTCCGGCCGATGAGGCGCTGATATTCGGTCCCAGCCTGAATGACCGCTGGCAACAGGCCATGGCCAAGCTCGGCATCGACATCAATATGCTGTCAGGCGAAGCGGGCCACGCTTAGAGCCCTACGCAAGCCGCTCGGTCATCGCGCCAAAGTCCGGCGCGCCCTTCACCGGACCCAAAGCGGTAAAGGTCGCGGGTCCGGAAAATATCCGGCGCGCGATCCGGTCCAGGGCGTCGTTGTCCACGGCTTCAATCCGCGCCGCAATCTCCGCGACCGGAATTTCCCTTCCCAGAACCAGCAATTGACGGGCCAGCTGTTCGCAGCGCGACGCCGTGCTTTCCAGGGACATCAGAACGCCGGCGCGAATTTGCGCCCGTGCGCGCTTGAGTTCCCCGGAATCAATTGTCCCCGCCAAATCGCGGAGCAGGTCGCACACCACGCCCATCACCTCGCCGGCCTCGGCCTCGCCGGTTCCCGCATAGACGCCGAACAGGCCGCTATCACTATAGGAGGATGCGAATGTATAGATCGCATAGACCAGACCGCGCTTTTCCCGGACTTCCTGGAACAGCCGCGACGACATGCCGCCGCCCAGGACGACCGACAGAACCGACAGCGGATAATAATCCGGGTCGGTGAACTTGATGCCTTCGAAACCAAGCACCAGATGGGCCTGTTCCAGATCCCGCAATTCGCGAAATTCACCACCCACATAGCGCGCCGGCTCACCTATATGGCCGCCGCCGCCGCCGGGCAAATGGTCGAAAGCATCTTCGACCAGCCGGACCATCGCGTCATGCTGGATATTGCCGGCCGCGGAAAAGACCATCCGGGAGGCGGAATAATGTTCGTCCATATATCCCTGCAGGGCCTCGCGCGGCATGTTGGATACAATTTCCGCCGTGCCCAGAACCGACCGTCCCACCGGTTGATCGGGAAACGCGATTTCCTGAAAATGATCGAAAACCACATCATCGGGCGTATCGTTGGTCTGCCCGATCTCCTGAAGAATGACCGCGCGCTCACGCTCCAGCTCATCTTCATCGAAAACCGAATTCTGCAGAATATCGGCCAGCATATCGACCGCCAGGGTTTCGTCGCCCCGCAGCACGGTCGCATGGTAAGCGGTAAATTCCCGCGACGTAAAGGCGTTCAGGTGACCACCGACATCCTCGATCTCCTCGGCAATGGCGCGGGCGGACCGGCGCCTGGTGCCCTTGAACGCCATATGTTCCAGCATATGGGCTATGCCGTTGATTTCGGGCCGTTCGTGCCGTGTGCCCACATGAACCCACATGCCGAGGGACACGGATTCAACCGCCAGCATCTGATGGGTCACGACGCGCAATCCACTGGGCAGGGTGGAAACCTGTACGGTCATGCCGCGCCGCCCATTGGGATATGGCCGCGCACAAAATCCTGCACCGCGCCAAGATCATTGGGCAGCACGGAAAAACGTTCTTTCCGGTCAAACAGATCCGCCAGACGGTCCGGCAATGACGGGCGCACGCCGGTTGCCTGTTCGACCGCGTCGGGGAACTTGGCCGGGTGGGCGGTCGCGAGAGACACCAGCGGCACCGCTGGATCTCTCCGTTGCGCGCGGCCGATGGCGACGCCGATCACGCTATGAGGGTCGAGCAATTCGCCGGTCTCCCTGTAAATTTCGGCAATCGCCTTCAGCGTGCCGTCATCGTCAAGCCGGCCGGCGGAAAATAATTTGCGCAAAGCCGCCATTTTTTCCCCATCGACCGACATGGACCCGCCCTCTCGGAAGGACGCCATGGACTGGGTCACCAATCGGGCGTCCCGGTCAAGCACATCGAAGAGCAGGCGTTCGAAATTGCTCGACACCTGAATATCCATGCTTGGGCTCAGGGACGGCTCGACGGCCTGGGCCGACATCGCGCCGGATTGGAAAAACCGCGTCAGAATATCATTCCTGTTGCTGCCGATGATGAGCTGGGATATCGGCAGCCCCATTTCACGGGCGGCATAGCCGGCGAAGACATTGCCGAAATTTCCGGTCGGGACGGCAAAGGCGATCTCGCGGTCCGGCGCGCCGATTGCGACCCCGGCGGCCACATAATAGGCGATCTGGGCCATGATCCGCGCCCAGTTGATGGAATTGACCGCCGACAGGCGGGATGATTTGCGGAATTCCGCATCGTTGAACATGGCTTTTACCATGTCCTGGCAATCATCGAACG
>CALGIA010000161.1 GCA_937916005.1 uncultured Rhodospirillaceae bacterium | reverse complement strand
AAATCAGAGTGTTATGATCAATTATATTTTATATGATCGTGGAATCAGAAAATGTAACTCATGAAATATGAAAAAAAATTGGACAATTTAAGGTCATTTCAGGATGTTTTCAGGCTCAAGAAAGCCAAAGACCCGCGCGCGGGAAGCCCGGCCCGGGTCAAAACCCCAAAAACCCCGCCTGCCGGCGGTCCGGCAAATTCTGTTTGCGATGGGAGGGGCGGGGTGTGAGTTCCCCGGCCTCGCGCGTTACCCGCCGTCTTGTTCGTTGGCGGCGCCTTCGACGCGGGCGGCCAGGGCGGCGGCCATGAAGTCGTCGAGATCGCCGTCGAGGACGGCCTGGGGGTTGCTCTTTTCCACGTTGGTGCGCAGGTCCTTGACCATCTGGTAGGGCTGCAGGACGTAGGACCGGATCTGGTGGCCCCAGCCGATGTCGCTTTTCAAAGCATTTTCGGCCTGGGCGTCTTCCTCGCGCTTGCGGAGTTCTGCTTCGTAGAGCCGGGCGCGCAGCATGTCCATGGCGGCGGCCCGGTTGCGGTGCTGGGACCGGTCGTTCTGGCACTGGACGACGATATTGGTGGGGATGTGGGTGATGCGGATGGCGGAGTCGGTCTTGTTGACGTGCTGGCCGCCGGCGCCGGATGCGCGATAGGTATCGATTCGGAGATCCTTGTCCTCGATCACGATGTCGATGGTGTCGTCGATCTTGGGATAGATCCAGACCGAGGCGAAGCTGGTATGGCGGCGCGCGCTGGCGTCATAGGGCGAGATGCGGACCAGACGGTGGACGCCGCTTTCGGTCTTCATCCAGCCATAGGCGTTCATGCCGGTGACCTGGATGGTGGCCGATTTGATGCCGGCTTCCTCGCCCGCGCTTTCTTCCAGCCAGTCGACCTTGTAGTCATGGGCTTCGGCCCAGCGCGCATACATGCGCAGCAGCATCTGGGCCCAGTCCTGGGATTCGGTGCCGCCGGCCCCGGCGTGAATTTCCACGAAGCAGTCATTGCCGTCGGCTTCGCCGGACAGCAGGCTTTCCAGCTCCAGCTTGGCGGCCTGGTCGCGCAATCCGCGCAGCGCGGCTTCGGCCTCATCGACGATGTCGTTATCGCCCTCGGCCTCGCCGAGCTCGATCATTTCGAGATTTTCGGCGGCGTTTTTTTCAAGGTCGCGAAATCCGTTCAGGGCCGTTTCAAGCCTGGTGCGTTCGCGCATGACCGATTGGGCGTTGGACGGGTTTTGCCAGAGTTCGGGATCTTCGGCGAGCGCGTTCAGTTCCGACAGGCGGGTTTCGGCAATATCGACGTCAAAGATGCCTCCTCAGCAGCCGCAGGGACTGCTCGATTTCGACGAGGAGGGATTGAATTTCGGCGCGCATGGGGAGCCCGGTTCTGATTGTTGCTATAGGTGAAATATATAAAGTGCTGGCCGAGCTCAATATAAATCGCGTTTGCGGCCAGGGGGAGTCTCTTGCGCGCTACCGCGCGGGGTTCCGTCCAGAATATTGCGGCGCGATGACGGCTCGGTGCCCGGCTTGAAGGCTTCGAGGATGACGCCCCGTTCGCCCGGGCGGGCCAGCAGCCCGGTGCGTGAACTGACCCGGACCAGCCGGATTCCGGGCGGTATGCGGAACGGAATGGCCGGCGCATGGGCCAGGGCCTGGGCCATGAAATCGCGGAACACTGGGGCTGCCACGGACGATCCGGTCTCGCGCAGACCCAGGCTATGCGGCTTGTCGAACCCGATGAAAACGCCGACGGCGAGATCGGGCGCAAATCCCACGAACCAGGTATCGAGACTGTCATTGGTGGTGCCGGTCTTGCCGGCGAGCGGCTTGCCGACGGCGCGGATCCGCTGGCCGGTTCCGCGCTCGACCACGCCCTGCAGCATGGAAACGACCTGGTAGGCGCTGCGCGGATCGGCGACCTGTTCCCTGGTGTCGGGAATAGCCGGCGGCGGCGTGTTGTCCCATTTGGGCTGCAGGCAATCCTTGCAGGGCCGGGAATCATGTTTGAAGACGGTCTTTCCATTGCGATCCTGGATTCTGTCGATGAACGACGGGGTGATGCGCTTGCCGCCATTGACCAGCATCGCATAGGCCGTGGTCAGTTTGATCAGGGTGGTTTCGCCCGCGCCCAGCGCCATGGACAGCATCCTGGGCATCCGGTCGACGACCCCGAAACGCTGGGCGTAATCCGCGACCGTCTCCATGCCGATATACTGGGCGAGGCGGATGGTCATCAAGTTGCGGGATTTTTCGATGCCGAGGCGCATGGGGCTCGGCCCATAAAATTTCTTACCGTAGTTCCGTGGTTTCCATTTTCCCAGCCCGGGACCCTGGTCGACAACAAAGGGCGCATCGAGGATCAGGCTGGACGGGGTGAAGCCCCGGTCCAGGGCGGCCAGATAGACCAGGGGCTTGAACGCCGAGCCGGGCTGACGCCGCGCCTGGGTCGCCCGGTTGAACTGGCTTTCGTCATACAGGAATCCGCCCGACATGGCGAGCACCCGCCCGGTATGCGGGTCAAGCGCGACCAATGCGCCGCTGACATCGGGAATTTGCCGCAGGCCGAAACTGCCCGGCGGCAGGTCTTCGCCCTTGGCGTTTTTGGAGACCGGCTCGACCAGGATCACGTCGCCGACGGCCAGCACGTCCGCTGGTTTGTGAATGAGGGGGCCTCGGAGCTGTTTCTTGACCCAGGCGCGCGCCCAGACCAGCTCCGAAAACGGGATGATTCCGTTGGCGTTGTCGTTGTCTTGGGCGATCACTCTGATATGGGCCTGTTTGGAATCGATGGCGGTCACCACCGCGCGCCGCCAGCCATCGGGTTTCGCCACCTTACCGAGTTTTTCGAACTGCGCCTCGACGGGTATGGTGGAATCGATCCGGCCCAGTGGGCCGCGCCAGCCATGGCGCCGGTCATAGGCGATCAGCCCGTCCCGCAGGACGCTGTCGGCGGCATTCTGCAAACGCGGGTCGAGCGAGGTCCGCACCGATAATCCGCCGCCATAAAGTTTATCCGCGCCATATTGCTTGACCAGTTGGCGGCGGACTTCTTCCACGAAATATTCCGCCCGAGCGATCTCAATGGCGTCGGGCGGCTGGATGTCGAGCGGTACTCTTTTTGCCGCCGCCGCGTTCTCTTGCGAGATATAGCCATCGGTGGCCATCCGGGTCAGCACATAGTTGCGCCGCGCCAGGGCGGCTTTCGCCTTGCGGATGGGATGGTAATTATTGGGCGCCTTGGGAAGTCCGGCCAGGAAGGCGGCCTGGGCCAATGTCAGATCGTTGAGCGAGGTATTGAAATAGTTCAGCGCCGCCGCGGCGACGCCATAGGATCCCATGCCGAGATAAATTTCGTTGAGATACAGCTCGAGAATTCGGTCCTTGCCGAAAGCGTGTTCGATACGGAAGGCGAGGATCGCTTCCTTCGCCTTGCGCGCAATCGATACTTCGTTGGTCAGGAGGAAGTTCTTGGCGACCTGCTGGGTGATGGTCGACGCGCCGATCGGGCGGCGGTTTGAACCGATCCGCGATAGATTGGTCAGCATCGCCCGGATAATACCCGGAATATCGATTCCGGGATGGTCGTAGAAGGTCTTGTCCTCGGCCGACAGGAACGCCTTGATCACCAGCTTGGGCATGGCGCCGATCGGCACGAAGACCCGCTTTTCCTTGGCGAATTCCGCCAGCAACCGTCCGTCGCCGGCGTGCATGCGGGTCACCATTGGGGGCTGGTAATCGGCGAGCTGCTGGTAATCGGGCAGATCGTGGCCGTAATGATAGAAAAGCCACACGCCGCCGCCCGCGGCAAATATCCCAAGCGCCACGATGACCGCGCCTATGGCGATGAGCGCCTTAAACAATTAACTCGTCCCCCAGGATCGGAATTGTCCCATTGTCGGGCAGATCAGTATTTGAAGATACAATTATGGCCAAGCTAAGGCGATTTAAAGGCCTGTTGTCCGGCGAAATATGCATCCACCGCGGCGACCACGGAGACGGCAACCCTGCGCCGGTGATTTGAGTTGTTCAACAGCTTTGCGTCGACCCTGTTGGACAGGTAGCCAAGTTCGACCAACACGGACGGAACGTCGGGCGCCTTGAGTACGGCAAATCCCGCAAAACGATGATTCGTGCGCAGCAATTTCATCGATTTGGACAGCTCCTGGGCCAGATATGCCGCGAAGGTGACCGAATCATTCATGGTTTCGCGCTGGGCCAGTTCAATCAGGATATTGGCAACCTCGGCGCTATGGACATTGAGGTCGATCCCCGCGATCAGATCAGTCTTGTTTTCCTTGGCCGCGAGACTGCCCGCTTCCTTGTCCGACGCCCGTTCCGACAGGGTGTAAATCGCACCCCCCCGAATGTGCGGGTTTTTGATGGAATCCGCATGCAGTGAAATGAACAGCCGGGCGCCCGCGGTGCGCGCAATTGCGATGCGTTCGCGAAGCGGCACGAACACATCCCGCTTGCGGGTCAGGATCACTTGGTATTTTCCTGTTTTGCGCAGCCGCCGGGCAATTCCCTGCGCCAACGCCAGGACGACGTGTTTTTCCAGCGAACCGTTGATGCCGATAGTGCCCGGATCGATCCCGCCATGTCCGGGGTCTATGGCGATCAGATTGCTCGTGGCGCGCTTGGCGAGCGGGATCGGTTCCGGCGGCAGCCCGGCGGGCGGGGCCCCGGCCATGGTTCGGGGTCGAATGCGCTGAAAAAACGCCTGGCGGCTCACCTGTTTCAGGTCGATTACGATACGCCAGCCATGGCCGCCGCGCGGCGAGAGCATGAATGATTTGGAGATCGTAACCGGGCCCTTTGCATCCAGTACGACACGCGATACCCCGGCATGAAACAGCCCGTATCGAAAATCCTTGATCAGCCCGTCCGGCTTTACGCGCCGCTGCGGGACCGACCATGCGACTTCCGGCAGATCGATGACCACTCGATATGGGTCGGCCAGGGTGAAATGCTGAAACGCCACCTTGCGATCCATTTCCAGAACGAACCGGGTCTTGGCCGGTGTGACGCCAATCCGGGCGGCAGTCACCGTCGGCTCGGCGGCCGCCGCTGAATCCAGGGCAGGCAAAATTGCAAGCGCCATAAAACAGGTTATTACGCTTCGCATCATACCCGGACGCCATTCGCACATATTGTCCGCCTTTGTGAACGCGTGACTAAATTACAATATATGGGTGATATATGTTGGTTTCTATCCACTGCACACCACATATACCGATACCTGAAAATTCGTTCAACCCGCATATGGATTGTCACAGTGCGATTATCGAGTTGAGAATCGATTGAATCGTCGCTATTTTACATTTGCGAACGGCCGTCGACAGTCCGCTCCCTGAATCAGGGGGGCTGGGTCGTGGTTTTCCGCATCGGTTTGAATCCTCCGCAAAGTGCCGGATGGTTCCCGCAGGGCAGAAGACCACGATGAGTCGACGTGTTAAAAATGAACCTTAAAGCCAGTTTCCGCATGGTGCGGAAATGCGGCAGCCGGGAACCGTCCCCGTCCTGATGGGTTGGACTGAAATTCCAATTCGTCGATTCGATGGGTAGACGGCGGCGCCGCCGGTTTTGACAGGCGAAGTCAGAGGCGCAATCCGTTGTTCGCGCGGGTGTGTTGGACTTTCGCTGGAGAAAAAATATGTCTAAGCGCATGCTGATAGACGGCACGCATCCTGAAGAGGTGCGCGTTGTTGTTACGGATGGTACCCGGCTCGATGAATATGATATCGAGACATCAACCAAAAAACAGCTAAAGGGAAATATCTATCTGGCCAAGGTAACGCGGGTCGAACCGTCGTTGCAGGCCGCCTTCGTCGATTATGGGGGAAACCGCCACGGGTTTTTGGCGTTCAGCGAAATCCACCCCGATTACTACCAGATCCCCATTGCGGATCGCGAAGCATTGATGGCGGATCAAGAGGGGATCGAGGCAAGCGCCCGGGCGGCTCAGGCCCGCATCGACGAAATCGATGGTGGCGTCACCGACGACGATCAGGATTCCGACTCGGAACCGGACCAGGATGCTGTATCGGAATTGGACGCCACCGCCGAGGCGGCTGATCCGGAAACCGATTCCGAATCCGAGCCGGCCTCTGAAGACGCTTCGGCGGACGGTTCCGATGATGCGGCCGAAGCTGTTTCGGATGAACCCGCATTCGATGGGGACCATGACGCGGTCGACACCGGTGCCGATGATGATTCCTCCGCGGACGCCGACGCTGGAACAGAAACATCCAAGCCCCGCCGCCGGGCGGTTCGTCCGCATCACCGCTACCGTATTCAGGAAGTGATCAAGCGGCGCCAGATCATCCTGGTCCAGGTGGTCAAGGAAGAACGCGGAAATAAGGGCGCTGCACTGACAACCTATATTTCCCTGGCCGGCCGGTATTGCGTCCTGATGCCCAATACCGCGCGCGGTGGGGGCATATCGCGCAAGATCACCAATGCCGGTTCGCGGCGGACCCTGAAAGGGATCCTCAACGCGCTCGAAATTCAGGAAGGCATGGGCGTGATCATGCGGACCGCCGGCATGGAGCGTAACCGCGCCGAAATCAAACGGGATTACGAATATCTGGTGCGGTCGTGGGATGAAATCCGGGAACTCACCCTGAAATCATCGGCGCCGGCGCTTGTGTATGAGGAGGCGAACCTGATCAAGCGGGCGATTCGTGACCTCTATTCCAGGGAAACCGAAGAGATCCTGGTCGATGGCACAGAGGCGTATCAGACGGCGAAAAAATTCATGCGTCTGCTGATGCCGAGCCACGCCAAGCGGGTCCAGCCCTATCGCGATCCGAAGATTCCGCTGTTCTTCCGCTATCAGGTTGAAGGCCAGCTTGACGCCATGTTCAGCCCGGTGGTTCAGCTCAAATCCGGCGGTTATCTGGTGATCAACCCGACTGAAGCGCTGGTTGCAATTGATGTTAACTCCGGCCGATCGACCCGTGAACGCAGTATCGAGGAAACGGCTTACAAGACCAATCTTGAGGCCGCCGACGAGGCCGCCCGCCAGCTCCGGCTCCGCGATCTCGCCGGGCTCGTGGTGATCGATTTCATCGACATGGATGAAAACCGGAACATTCGCGCGGTCGAAAATCGCATGAAGGACGCGATGAAGGTCGACCGTGCACGCATTCAGATCGGACGCATCAGCAGCTTCGGTCTGTTGGAGCTTTCACGACAACGCCTGCGTCCAAGCCTGCTGGAAGGCAGCACGGAAGTCTGTGTTCACTGCGAAGGAACCGGCGTCACGCGGTCAACCGAATCCATGGCGATGTTTGTGCTGCGCGCGATCGAGGAAGAAGGGGGCCGCGACCGTTCCAGCGCAGTCAGCGTCTCCGTCGCCACGTCTGTCGCTCTTTATGTGCTCAACCAGAAACGCGCGGCGTTGAATGATATCGAACAGCGCCACGGGTTTACGGTCAGCATTGTTGCGGATGAATCGCTCATTCCGCCCGCTTTCCGTCTTGATCGGGTCAAGGCGGAGCCTGCCGAATCCGATGACAGCGCGGTGATTCGCATGGACCGGGTGTTTGAAGATGACATGGCCGCAACCGCGCTAGCCGATGCCGCCGATGCCGCCGCTGACGCTGCCGCCATTGACGGCGATGCCGCCGCCGATGGCAGTTATGAAACGAGTGACGCAACACCGGCCGAGGGTGAAGAGCGCGCGCGCCGCAAGCCACGCCGCCGCCGCCGGAGCCGCAAGATATCGGAAAGCATGGATGCTGGGGTCCAGGCTGGGACCCAGGGTGAAAACACCCAAACGCCTGTCGATGGTGACGCGCCGGCCGAAGACGCCGCGGCTAAGGAAGCTGACGAGGCGGTTGCCGGAGCCGAAACGGGTGAAGAAGGTACGGAGCCGAAACGACGCCGTCGCGGCAGACGGGGTGGGCGGGGTCGTTCCCGCCGTGGCGCCGCCGCCGCCGAAGGTGAGGCGACAACGGAAAATTCAGGAGAGGCCCAACCGGATCAAGAGGCCGACGCCAAAATGGATGCCGGTGAAGGTCCGCAGCCCGACGTGACCAGCTGGCCGGAAACCGGAATCGTCGCGGACGGCGAGACGGAAACTTCAGAGGCCCAGTCTGAGGCACAGCCTGAGATAAAACCCAGAGCCAAGCCGAGAGCCAAGCCGAGAGCCAAACCCAAAGCCAAACCCGAAACCGTACCGCAACCCGACCCGGAGCCGGAACCGGTGGGCGCCATCGCCGTGTCCGCGGAACCCGATTCCGAACCTGTGGCGCGAGTGGAAAGCAACGGAGAACAGGTTGCGTTGGCGCAGGTCGAAGCCGGCGGATCGGTCGAAGCCGACGGATCGGTCGAGGAAGAAGCGCCAGCTGAATTTGCGCCCATGGCCGATGATGGCCCCAAGCGCAAAGGGTGGTGGAACCGGCTGACGAATTAGGTTGAAGTGATTAGCGCGGCCTATGAAGGGCCGCGCGGCACCGGGCCAGAACGCCCAGGACTTCGAACGGTTCCTCGACCAGCATATAGGCCGGCACGCCGCGCGGTTCCAGATATGCCTTGCAGGCCACGTTATGGACATGGTCGCCCATGAAGGTCACATAAATAGGCTTTTTGGGGTGCTTGCGCGCAAGATCCACGATGAAATCATAGTCGGGGATGCCGGATTCCCCGGTCAGCATCATGATCACGACCACCGCGTCGATTGCCTTGTCCGACAGCACTGCGTCCATGGCATCGCCATAGGCGTGCTCGTATCCGTGCGCGCCCACGCTGCCGTATATATCGACCGGATTGCGCATGCGGATAAAGGGCGGGGCCAGGGATTGCAGGCGTTTGCGCGTGTTTTCCGCGATTGGCGGCACGTCCAGACCCTGTGAGCGGCTGAAATCGGTCATGCAAACAGTGAATGCGCCCGATGGCGACAGGAAGGAAACCCTGTTGCCCGCCGGTACCGGCATGACCGCCAACGCCTTGGCGATCTGGAACAGATGGGAATATTTGTAGATGCGCGTCACCCCGGCCTGGGCCAGCGCCCCGTCGAGGATGCGGTCGTCCGAGGCGAGCGAGGCGGTGTGCGCCAGCGCCGCTTGCGCCCCCGCATCTGAGCTGCCGCCCTTGAGCAGAATCACCGGCTTCTCGCGCGTTACCTTTGCGGCGACTTCCATGAACCGGTTCGGATGCTTGATGTTTTCCAGATAGAGCAGGATCGCCGCCGTCTCGGGATCATCGCCGAGATATTCCAAAATCTCGCTTTCATCGATATCGATCTTGTTGCCGAGCCCGGCGACGCGCGCCACGCCGTAATTTTCCGCCGACATGATATGACGCAGGCTGATGCCGGAAAAATTTCCCGTCTGGGTAATATATGAAATCCGCCCGCGGGGAACCTGGCCAAGCGGAAAGAAGCTCGATGTAAAGCTCGCCGGCATGGACACGTGGCCCGTGGTGTTGGGGCCAAGAACCCGGACGCCGGACTCGGCAATCGCCGCGGCCAGATCATCCTGCAATTCGCCCCCCATATGGTCGACTTCGGCGAAACCGGATGCCGCCAGCACCAGCGCCTCGATGCCCTTGGCGCCGCACGCGCGCACGGTTGCCGGGTTATATTGCGCCGGCAGGGTGATGATGGCCTGGTCGATATTGTCGGGCAATTCGTCGATGGTTTTGAAAATCGGGTAACCTTCGATCTCGCCGCCCCGTGGATTTACCCCATAAACCTTGCCGGGAAACCCATTGTCGCGGATGTTCTTGAGCAACACATTGCCGGGCTTGCCGGGGGTGGACGATGCCCCGATCACGGCGACGCTCCTGGGCTCGAATAATTTACGCATTATGCTGGTCACGTCGGGCTCCCCTCCATAGTAAGATTCATTCCCCGAGCACGACCAACGCGTCGACCGCAACCGGCTTGTCGCCTCTGATGATTAACGGGTTGATGTCGATTTCGGAGATTTCCGGATGGTCCAGCCCGATTTTTCCAAGCGCCACAATGGCGTCGACCAGAATGCTTGTTTCAACCGCCTTCATGCCGCGGACGGCGTCCAGGATGCGGTGGCCACGAATTTCGCCGAGCATCTGTTTGGCGTCGCGCTTGCGGATCGGCGCCACGCGAAAAGCCACATCCTGCAAAATTTCCGTGAAAATTCCACCCAGCCCGAACATCACCGAGGGGCCGAACTGGGCGTCGCGGGTCATGCCAAGCATGATCTCGCGCTGACCCTTGACCATCTCCTGCACCAGGTAATTGCCGTCATAGGATTTTCCGGCGCGCTTCTTGATGGTTGCGAAGGCATCGGACAGCGCCTTCTGGCCGTCGAGACCGACCACAACCAGGCCTTTTTCCGTTTTGTGGGCGGCGTCTGCCGAGCATCCCTTGAGGACCACGGGATATTTTATCCGTTTCGCGGCGTCTTTCGCCTCGGCCAGGGTGCCGACCAGTCGTTCGCGGCTTACCGGAATCCCATAGGCGGCGATAATCCGCTTGGAATCATATTCGGACAGAGTCCTTTGTCCGTTCTTTTTCGCGGCTTGTATGATCTTCGCGACATTCGCGGCCATGTTTCCCGCCTTTCTGTGTTGCTCGGTTTCGCAGCCCGGGATATCTAGCCGCGCTGGCCATGCGGTGTCCAGCGGTTTGCGGACAGGTGCCTCTTGACCCAAATGGTCGGCGCGACGAATATCGCCGGCTTATCGGTTGGAGAGTTCGAGATGGTGAAGAAGGTTGGCGGCACGGCTGTTGGCGGGACCCATGACTATGCAATTCCGCTGCAAACCGTGGGCGTATTGTCGAAGAAATATCGCGACCGGGATCCGGATAAGACCGCGCTGGTGGATCTGGACCAGGATAAGTCCATCACGTTCGGCCAGCTTCATGAGGAAGCCAACCGGATCGCGCGCTGTCTCGCCGATATGGGCATCGGCAAGGGCGACCGGATTGCGGTGCTGTCCGACGAACGGCTCGAAAAGCTGCTGATCTGGATGGGCATCTGGCGGCTCGGCGCGACGATCATGCCGCTCAATGTGGAAATGAACATCGCTTATATCCCCGAAATCCTGAGCAATCTTGGCCCGAAGCTGGTCCTCTGGCATGAAGACATGGATGTGGGACGCATGACCGAGGGTGTCGATTGCAACATCGTGAAATTCACGTCCTGGGAAAAGGGCATGGTCGGCGATGCCGGTTCGGATGAGTTTTTTGCCCGCGCCGCGTCCTTCGCGCCCGCCCCGGAGGTTGAGGGTGACTACGGCCCCGATGACGAAGGCAGCATCTACGTG
Source organism: uncultured Rhodospirillaceae bacterium (assembly GCA_937916005.1). Taxonomy (GTDB): domain Bacteria; phylum Pseudomonadota; class Alphaproteobacteria; order MPNO01; family MPNO01; genus CALGIA01. The sequence goes on along the minus strand of CALGIA010000161.1, from coordinate 1,542 downwards.
ACGTCCGGCACCACCGACAAGCCGAAAAGCTTCGTCTGCACCCATCTGGGTCATTGGGCGTTCGGCCTGTCCTCAGTCGACCAGTTGGGATTGACCGAGGACGACAAGACCCTTGAATACCGGTCCTTCGGGTGGAATTCGGCCCAGGGGCTTTCGCTGCTGCCGTGGCTCGCAACCGGCTGTACGCTGCATTTCGCCAGGCGCTATTCGCGCAGCCGCTGGCCCGCCTGGGTGAAGGATAACGGCATTACGTTTTCGGTCGGCGTGCCGACGGTGATCAACATGATGATCAATTCGCCCCTCGGCGTGACATCCAAGGACCTGCCGACGCTGCGGCTGATGTCGTCTTCCACCGCGCCGCTGAATCCGGAACGCTGGCAGAAATTCGAGGATATGTATGGCATCACCCTGCTGCAATTCTACGGATCGTCCGAAGGCGGATGGGTGTGCGGCAACCGTCACAATTACCGCAAGCTCGGCACCGTCGGCCCGCCCGCCAAACACCAGGAATTCCTGATCATCGACGAGGACGGCAATTCCTGTCCGCAGGGCACCGAGGGCGAGGTGACGCTGGGCGGCCCGCAATGCGCCGTGGCCTCCATGACCGCCGAGGGCGAGTGGATGGATCTGCGCGGCAAGCGGGTCCATCTCGGCGATCTGGCGGTGATGGACGACGAAGGCTTCGTGACCGTGACGGGAAGACTGAAGGATCTGATTATCCGGGGCGGGGTCAATATCTCGCCGCTGGAAGTCGATAACGTCCTGCTCGGCAATCCCAAGATCCACGAGGCCGCCGCGGTCGGCATTCCCGACAATATCTATGGCGAGGAAATCATCGCCTATGTGGTGACCAAGCCGGGCGAGAATCTGGATTCGGCGGAAGTGCTGGAATTCTGCGCCGGCCGTCTGCCCGAATTCCGCATGCCCAAGCAAGTCCATTTCATCGATGAACTGCCCAAGAACGACCGTGGCAAGGTTCGCCGCGACGATCTGCGCGTTCTGTGGGAACAGGATCACGCTCCCGCGTAAAACGAACGATTAAAACCCAACAGGAGAGTAAAATGAGTACCGCTGCTAAACATATCGGCGCGCCCAAGGAGGCTATCGCCGATCTTCGCAACACGCTGGACTGGCTTCGCGCCGAAGGCGATCTGATCGAAACCGACAAGGAAGTCGATCCGGACCTTGAGGTCACCGCTTTACAAAAGCACATGGATGGCGGCTGCCCGGTGCTGTTCAACAACGTCAAGGGCAAGCCAAATCACCGCGTGGTGACCAATCTTTTCGGCGACATGAACGTCATCAACAAGATGTTCGGTTGGGAAAATGACCGGGAACGCACGGTGAAACTTGCACACGCGCTGCGCAATCCCATTGCCCCGATCGTCATCGACCAGGCCGACGCGCCGTGCCAGGAAGAGATTTTCGAAAACCCGGCCGACGCCAATGAGTTCGTCGTGCCGATCCGCCATACGGAGTTTGAGCCCGAACTCACCGTCGGGTCCGGTATCCGTTGTGTGACCGGCGAGTATTTCGATGGCG
>CALGIA010000160.1 GCA_937916005.1 uncultured Rhodospirillaceae bacterium | reverse complement strand
ATGCGAAATCAGAAATTATCCTTGCGTGTGCGCACTTCGGCAAAGACTTCAACCGGCCCCGCGCCCGCCATGCCGATGGCCTGCATCAGGTCGGGCGATCTGGCGCGCAGGAACGGGTTTGACTTGCGCTCATCCCCCATCAGGGACGGGACCGTGGGCTGATCCGCCGCGCGTTTTTTATCGACGTCTTTTACATAGGCCTGGAGGTCCAAATTGTCCGGGTCGACCGAAATCGCGAAACGGGCATTGGCCTGGGTATATTCATGGGCGCAGAATATGTGGGTATCGTCGGGGATTTCGTCGAATTTTGATAGTGAGTTCCACATCTGCTCATGGGTTCCCTCGAACACCCGGCCGCAGCCCAGTGCGAACAGCGTGTCGCCGCAGAACAGCGCCTTGGATTCCGCGAACCAGTACGCGATATGGCCGACTGTATGGCCGGGGACTTCATAGACCCGGGCCTCGGCCTCGCCGAACATATAGGTGTCGCCGTCGCTCACTTCGACCGAGATGCCGGGAATGCGATCGCGATCCACATGTGCGCCAACCACAATGCAGCCGGTCTTTTCCATCAGTTCGGGGACGCCACCCACATGGTCGTTATGGTGATGGGTCGTCAATACATGGGTCAGCTTCCAGCCCAGCCGGTCCAGGACCTCCAGCACGGGTCCCGCATCCGATGGATCGACAACGCCGACCAGCCCGGTCGCACTATCCCGAACCAAATAGACGTAATTGTCGGTGCGGGTCGGAATTTGATGGATTTCCAATGTCGACATGGACAGAACCTCTTTCTCAAGCGTCATCACGTTGTGTCACTCACGGAATGTAACAAATACGGGCGCCTAACGCCATCGTGTGCGCCCAATGGGTAGAATCTATCCACCGGCGTCCATTGTGATATAATTCATTTATGTGGTCAGACGCTATTGATCTTCGCGATTTTTACCGGACGTCGCTCGGCCAGATGGCGCGCCGCGTGATCCGTCGGCGCATTCGTGAAATCTGGCCGAACACGACCGATATGCGGATCCTTGGACTCGGCTACGCGTCACCCTATCTGCTGCCTTTCCGCGACGCCTCGGAACGGGTCATCTCGGCGATGCCGGCGGGCCAGGGCGTTCTCCATTGGCCAACCGATGGCCCGAATCTGGTTGCGTTGACCGATGAGGCGGAACTGCCGTTCGCCGATACCAGCTTCGACCGGGTCTTGCTGGTTCATGCAATAGAATCCGCCGAACAGCTTCGCCCGATGCTGCGGGAAATATGGCGGGTGATG
>CALGIA010000159.1 GCA_937916005.1 uncultured Rhodospirillaceae bacterium | reverse complement strand
CCCGCGAAGGCCAGAATGGCACATCGATAGAACAGTAAGGAGAGGTTTGATGGCCAAATTACGCCATATCGCCATGCAGGTGCCCGACCTTGAAAAAGCGGCGCTATTCTATGAGAAAGTCTTCGGCATGAAGCGGGTCGTCCGTGGCGACACGCCCTATGGCAATGCCCAGATGATGTCCGACGGGGTCATCAACCTGGCCTTGCTGAATTTTCCCGAAGGGACCATCGGCGGCAAGGGCGACCCCGACTGGGCCGGGCTGCACCATGTGGGGTTCGTCGTCGATGACCATGACGAAACCGCCAAGCTGATCAAAGAGAATGGCGGTGAATATTTCACCACCCTGCCCGATGGCATCGAAGGGCTTCAGGCCGAGGTCAAGTACAAGGACCCCAACGGCATTGTAATCGACGTGGCGGAACATCCCTGGCAAACCGAACCCAACGACTAGTCGCGGGCGGAAATTCCGTCCTCTGCTTTACGCTGCTCCTGTGCCTGCCGGCCCTGGCCGCGCCGTCCGTTCTGGTGACGGTAAAGCCGATCCATTCCCTGGTCGCCGGCATCATGGAAGGCGTGGGCGAACCGGCCCTGCTGTTGCCGGCTGGCGCGACGCCCCATTCCTATAGCCTGAGACCGTCCGACGCGCGCAAGCTCGCCCGCGCCGATCTGGTCATCCGGGTCGGGCCGGCGCTGGAAAGCTTTCTCACCAAGCCGCTGGCCAATATTGCGCATCGCGCCCGGGTGATCACGCTGATGGGTGATGCGCACTTGTCGCTCATCCAGCATTCCGGCCATGACGGGCACGGTGGGCACGGTGGCCACGACGACCAGGAAACCGACCCGCATATCTGGCTCGACCCCGAGAATGCACGCCGGATCGTCAGCTATGTCACGGCGGTTCTTGCGCGCGCCGATCCGGATAACGGATCTCGCTACAGCGCCAATTCCAAAAAAATCCTGGCCCGGATCGACCGGCTCGATGCGGCTGTCGCCAGCATCCTCGCGCCGGTTCGAGGCGCGCCCTATATCGTGTTCCACGACGGGTATCAATATTTCGAGCGGCGCTATGGGCTTACCCATGTGGCCGCGATCACCTTGTCGCCGGAACGGATTCCGGGTGCGCGGCGGTTGCAGCAGATCCGCGACATCATCCGCGCCAAAGGGGCCAGATGCGTCTTTACCGAACCCCAGTTCAGCCCCGCCCTGGCCCATGCGCTGACCCGAGGCGCGAACACTCGCATCGCCGCATTGGACCCGCTGGGCGACGGCATCCCGCCCGGACCGGAGTCCTGGTTTAAAATGATGCGCGGACTCGCCACATCATTGCGCGCCTGTCTCGCGGGCAGGTAAGATCGACTAAATCAAATTCCATAGTCCAATTCCGGGAGGAACCACCACATGCATAGCCATTCCGCGATCGACATCCACGCCCATTATTTCCCCGAGGCCTATCTGAAGCTGATCGCGGCCGAAGGCGCGGCGTTCGACGCGGGATGTGACTTCACGCCGACCGGCCCGTCGATCCATGTGGGCGCCGTCAAAATGCCGCCGCTGGCGCATAAATTCACCGATATCGATCTGCGTGTCGCCGAAATGGATGAAATCGGCGTCGAGGTACATGCCCTGTCGCTGACCACGCCCATGGTGGCCTGGGCCGACGACACCCTGGCGCTGAAACTGTCGGAATCCTTCAACGACGCCATCGGCGAGTCCCACGCCAAATATCCGGACCGGCTGGTCGGGCTCGCCACTCTGCCCTGGCACAAGCCGGAACTCGCCATCAAGGAATTGCAGCGGGCGGCGAAAATTCCCGGAATTCGCGGGGTTTATTCGTCAACCTGTATCCGCGACAAGGAACTGGGCGATGAGGAATTCTGGCCGGTCTATGAGGTGATCGAGGATTTGGGGCTCAATCTGTTCCTGCATCCGGTCACCGTGGTGGAGCCGCAGAGGCTCGCCAAATATTATCTTACGAACCTGCTCGGCAACCCGTTTGAATCGGGCGTTGCCGCGGCCCATCTGATTTTTTCCGGCACGCTCGACAAATTTCCGGGCATGGATGTGTGCCTGCCCCATGCGGGCGGCGTGTTCCCCTATATCGTCGGGCGGCTCGCCCATGGCAGCAATGTCCGCGCCGAGATGAAGCACATGGAAAAAAGCCCGTTCGAGTATATCCGCCGCTTCCATTACGACACCGTGGCCCATTCGGACGACGCGCTGGAATATCTGATTTCCATCGCCGGGGCGGACCGGGTGATGCTGGGGTCGGATTACTGCTTCGACATGGGCTATGAACGCCCGGTCGAAATCGTCACCAACCACGCCAAGATCGACGACAAGGCCCAGGCAATGATCCTGGGCGGCAATGCGCGCAAGCTGATCGGGATGTAAGGAAAACGCGGCGGCGGGTTACGCCGTCGCCGCACGATACCAGTCGAGGATTTCCGCCCCGGACCAGAACAGGACTCCGGGGTGGCTCGCCATTTGTTCAATCATGCGTTCAAAATATTTGATGCGGTGGGGCACGCCCGAAATATAGGGGTGAATGCCAAAGCCCATGATCTTGGCGCGCTCGCCGCCTTCTTCATAGAGCCGTTCGAACTGATCCAGCGTGCGGTCATATAATTCCGCCGACCGATGGTTCTGCAACAGCATGATGGCGATATCGTTGAGTTCCACCGAATAGGGGATATTGGTGATCGGCCCGGCGCGGGTGGTCAGCACGGTGGGCTCATCATCCCACAGCCAGTCGGTCACATATTCAATGCCTTCTTCGACCAGGATATCGGCGGTCTCGAAAGTTTCCGTCAGGCCCGGGCCGAGCCAGCCGCGCGGATCGATACCGGTGAAATCGCGAATTCTGTCGATGGTGCGGCGGATGGTGTCCCGTTCATCATCGACCAGATGCATGGGCATCTGATGATAAGTATGCGGCAGGAATTCCCATCCGGAATCCCGCGCCGCCTCGGCGATGCGCGGATAGACATCACAGACCGATGCGTTGATCGATAGAGTTGGCAGGATGCCAAGCCTGTCGAACGCCGCCTTGATACGCCAGAATCCCACCCGCATGCCATATTCCTGCCATGTCCAGTTGGGAATGTCCGGCGTGTGGATGATTCCGCCCGGCGGGGTCAACACGGTGCGCGGCATGGGACCCAAGGTGTCCCAGTTTTCGATATTGAAGACGGGCCAGACAACGATACGCGCGTCGCCGGGAAGTTTCAGGGGTGGCCGGTCAACAATCGCAGAATAAGGTGTTCGTTCCCTCGGGTCCATGTGGCGCGCCCCTATAACTAATGGAATGTGGAGTAGACGGAGTCCCCCCTTATCCCCGCGATCAACCCATCAAGCTGGGCATATACAGCGCCAGCATGGGGAAAGCGACCAGGATCAGAACCAGGATAAGATCACAGAGCAGGAACGGAGCCGCCGCGCTGGCGACCTCGATCAAGGTGGTGCCGCGCGGGGCCATGCCCAGCATGATAAATAACAGCAATCCAAAGGGCGGCGTGGTCTGGCTCATTTCCAGCGCAAGCAATACGATGAGGGAGAACCAGATCAGGTCGAAGCCCAGCGATGCGGCCAGCGGATAGAAGATCGGCACGGTGATCAACATCATGGAAACCGGGTCCATGAACATGCCGAGGATGAGCAGGACGAGAAACATGATGCTCAGGACCACATAGGGTCCCACATCGAAACCAATGGCGAAATCGAGCATGCCCTGGCTTGCGCCCGACAAGGCCAGCAATTTGCTGAACACGGTCGAATTCATCAGGATGAAGAACACCATTCCCGCCGTCCGCACCGTGCCCATCAGGGATACGCGAAAAGACAACCAGGAGAATTTGCCAAAGGCAACCGCCAGGATGATCACGCCCAGAACCCCGAAAGATGCGGATTCCGACGGCGTCGCCCAGCCGAACACGATGAACCCGATCACCATGAACACCACCAGCCCCATGGGCAGGATGTTCACGACTATCTGGTATATCTTTTCCTGGAACGTGGTCGGCTCGACATCATAGGTCGGCGCGCTCTCCGGATTCATCTTGAGCTGCAGCGTGATCATGCCGGCATATAGCCCGGCAAGCACGAAACCCGGCAACAGCCCGGCGACCAGCAACTGGCCGACATCCACATTGGCGATACTGGCGAGCAGCACACCGAGCGAGGATGGCGGAATGATCATGGCGAGCCCACCAGTGCCCAGAATCGGCCCCATGGACATGCGCCCGTTATAACCCCGGCGGCGCATTTCCGGCACCAGCAGGGACCCCAGCATGGCCGTGTTGGCCATGGTGGAACCGGTCAGGGTCGAAAACAGCGACCCGCCGATAACCGTCAGATAACAAAGCCGGCCCGGGAGGCGCCCAAGCAACTTGTCCAGCGCGTCAAAAACCTTGATCGCCAGCCCGGTATGGAAAAACAGCGATCCCATCAGGATGAACATGGGGATCGGGGCCAGGGTGAAGGATGTGATCAGATCCGTCGAATTGTCGACGATCTGGATCAGACCGTCCCAGCCGTTTGAGAAGACGAATATCCCGATAACATTGGTGATCATGAAAGTGATCGCCACGGGAACGCCGATCGCCATCATGGCGACGATGGAACCGATCAGCAGTCCCCCGGCATGGTACCATTCCATGGTCAGACGCTATCCTTAACTTCACCGAGGTCGTAGCTGTAATAGGAATCGATCCCGATCAGATAGCGGACGAACTCCAACGCGACCAGAAGAAAACAAAGTGGCATGGGCAAAAACAGCGTCCAGTACGGCATATCGATGCCACGGACATCGGGTTCCTGCGACTCCCAGGCTTCCAGAAACAATTCCAGTGAGTAATAAGCAAACAGCAATGCCACGCAAACACAGGCAAAATAGACAATCTTCGCCAGGATCACGCGAATGACAACGGGCAACACCGAAACCAGGGCTTCGATGGTCACATGACCCTTGTGCCGTACCAGGTAAGGCGCGCAGCACATGGCGAAGTAAAGCAGGGAATACTCAACCACCGACAGGGTAAAAGGCGGCGGAGAGATCCCCATCGACCGCATCGATACATCGGTGACGATCATCACAAATACACAGGCGACGATGGCGCAGGCGAAATATGCCAACGCCGTCGTCACCTGTTCAAGAGCCTTGTCCAGCGCAAGCAATTCTATACTACCCCGGCCTTAGGCGATTTGCCGGCTTACGGCCGATAGAACTTGGCGTGCAGTTTGTCGGAATATTCCGAACGCTTCTTCAACTGTTTCCAGATTTCGGAATACGCGATGGAAAGATATTTCTTCGCGGCGCCGCCGGTCAGCTTGATATCCTTGACCCCCGAGGCGAGAACGATCTTTTCTTCCTCCAAACGCTGCTCTTCCATAAAGGCGGCCGAGTTTTTTTCATATTCGAGGGCAACGCTGTTGATCAGGCTTTTCGCCTCGCGGGACAGTTTGGCCCAGGAATCCAGGTTCATCGTCACAACGTTATTGGAATGGTAGAAGGGCGGGCTGATCCGGTATTTGACGATCTTGTGCAGCCCCAGCGGTACGATCGCCACATTGGGCCAACCGAAGCCCTTAACCACGCCACGCTGAAGACCTGTATAGATTTCGCTGGATTTCATGTTGATGGTCGACGCACCCAACGCCTTGAACAACGGACGGTAGGTTCCCGTGGCGCGCATGTTCACGCCGGCAAGATCGGGCACGCCGTCCTTGTCGAGCTTGGGATCGAACATCAGATACATGTTGTACTGGCTCCCGGATTCACCCCAGGCGATAAGATGGGAGCCGGCCTTTTTCTCGAAGACTTCCTCGAGAATTTTCCAGCCGCCATTGGCCCGAACCTCAGCGGGCGTCACGTTCGCCGCCGTCATGGCGTATCCTTCGGGGACCAGGCCGATATAGTAGGCGGTCGGGCTGTGGAGCATATCAAACTGGCCACGTTTCAGGGCCTTGGCGGCCTTGCGCGGCGGCACGATGTTTTGACCACCAAGATAATTGACTGAAACCACGCCCTTGCCGCGCGCATTCACGGCGTCCTTGAAGTGGATCAGAAAGCTTATCGCCAGCGTATTGGTTTGCTGCAGGCCGGTGACCGCCTTGAGCTCCATGGCCGCACTGGCCTGAACGCTGATCGCGGACGCTATCGCCGCCACGGTCGCGAGTTTCAGAGTGGTGGTGAATTTCGACATTCTAGTCTCCCATTGGAATATTATTAACGTATTTTGGTACGGTTCGATGAATTCCGCAGGACCCTAGCATGAATATCCGAAGATTGAAAAGGCAGGTAGCG
>CALGIA010000158.1 GCA_937916005.1 uncultured Rhodospirillaceae bacterium | reverse complement strand
ATCGTATAGGTGTTCCGGTGGAAAAAGGGCTGCACGTGGGGTGTGGTCATTCTTCCTCCGAGGGATTTTGCGCAAAGCGATGCTTGTAACCGTGCGAATACTATATACCATTTTACGTGGAATCGGGATTTCTGGAACCCTGTTCCCGGGCGGAAAAGGAAGATAATGGCGCAGACCACCCCCCGGAGAGAAGCCGTCCGGGCCGCCGCCCTGGGAATTGGCTGCGGATTGCTGGCGCTGACCGGGGTTTTTTCCGCCAGTGGGCTGTTGCCGGCCGATCGCTGGTTCGGCCTGTGCGCGCTGGGCGTGGCCCTTGCCGCGCTGGGTCTCGGCGCGACGATCAATCCACAGGCGGGCGCGCCCACCGACGCCTGGGTCCGGCGGTTGCGCCTGACCTGGCTGGCCGCCTCGGCCACCGGGATTCTGTTCGCCATCGGCTGGGCCGGGTTCGACGACCGGGAGGGGCTGTGGCGCTGGTTCGGCCTGTTCGGCGCGTCGTTTTCGGTGATGACCGCCTATTGCATGGCGATGATCCATGGCTGCCGCGAGGAATTGCCCGGCTGGTCCAGCCGCTGGACCGTGCCCGGTGTGCTGTCGCTGGCGCTGTTGACCGGCGTTTTATGGCTCAACGCCATCAGCCATATTTTCGACTCGCCGACACCGCAGGTCGCCCTGCTGGTCGTGGTGGTGACTTTCCTGGCCTTCTACGTGAAACGCAAATATTGGCGTCTGCTTGATTTGATGACCAATGCGCCGCCGGCGCCCGAATTCGCCATGCATCGCCGAACCGCCTTTCTGTGCCTGTTTGTATTTCCATTATTGCTGACCCTGATCGGCATGGGAAAAGACCCGCTTCTGGCGCTTTCCTGCACGGTCCTGGCGGCCCTGTCCGCCACCGGCGGCCTGATCGCCGAACGCTGGCTGTTCCTGGTCGAAGGCCCCACGGTACAGCTTCCCCCCACCCCACCGGAAATCACCGAATCTGATTGACCTGACCGGCTGGATGAAAAGAATGGGCGTCTCGCCGATCCATCAATTCCCATGAAACGGGGCGCATCGAAAATGGCCGATCACAAGAGCGAAACCATCGACATATCGGGCTGCAAGACCGCGATTCTGCGCGGCGGGTCGGGGCCGACCATGCTGTTCCTGCACGGCGCGGGCGGGGCCGGCGCTTGGTCCCCCTACATGGATGCGCTGGCGGCGAATTTTGATCTTGTCGTCCCATCCCATCCGGGGTTCGGCATGTCGGATACGCCCGACTGGCTCGACAACATGTCGGATCTGTCGTTTTTCTATCTCGATCTGATGAAGCAGCTCGATTTGACCGACACCCACGTGGTCGGCAATTCCCTCGGCGGCTGGCTTGCCATGGAAATCGCCGTGCGGTCGACCCAGCGCATCAAATCCCTGACCCTGGCGTCGCCGGCCGGCATCCATGTGCAGGGCGTGCCCAAGGGCGACATCTTTCTGTGGGACCCGGAAACCCGGGTGCGCAACAGCTTCGTGAACCAGACGATGGCCGATGCGCGTCTTGCGGCCGTGCCGACCGATGCCGAGGCCGATATCGCCCTGAAGAACCACTTCACCACCGCCAAGCTGGCCTGGCAGCCGAGATTTTATAATCCGGATCTGCGCAAGTGGCTGCACCGGATCGACGTGCCGACCATGATTCTGTGGGGCGATTCAGACAAGATTTTCCCGGTTCCCTATGGCCATGCCCTGAAGGAACTGATTCCCGGCGCGGAATTGCGGGTGATCGCCGATTGCGGCCATCTGATCCATCAGGAAAAAACCGACGAGTTTATTGCCGGCGTCAACGCCATTGCGGGAGCGGCGTCATGAAATTCTTTTTTTTCCACCTGATGCCCTATGGCGCGCTGGATCTCGATTATCTGGACAAGCATGAATCACCCTGGGTGACCCTGCCCAACACCTATTACGACCCGAAAAAAGGCTTCGAGCTGTATCACCGCTATCTCGACGAGCTTGAACTCGCCGACCAGCTCGGCTTCGACGGGGTTTGCGTCAACGAACATCACCAGACCGCCTACGGCATGATGCCGGCCCCCAATATTCTGGCCGGCGCCCTGGCGCGGCGCACCACCAACGCGAAGGTTTGCGTCCTCGGGCGCGCCCTGCCGCTGATCAACGAGCCGATCACCATCGCCGAGGAATTCGCGATGCTGGATAATCTGCTGGGCGGGCGGTTCATCACCGGCTTCGTGCGCGGCATCGGGTGCGAATATCATGCGTCGGGCGCAAATCCCGCATTTTCTCTGGAACGTTTCCGCGAAGCCCATGATCTGATCATCCGCGCCTGGACCGAGCCCGGACCGTTCGAATTCGAGGGCAAGCATTTCCATCTGCAATATGTAAATTGCTGGCCCCGCCCCTATCAGGAACCGCACCCGCCGATCTGGGTGCCGACCCAGGGGTCGACCGAAACCGTGGAATGGGCCGCCCATCCGGACCGCAAATATAATTATCTGCTGACCTTCAGCCCGATCAAATCGGTCCAGGCCAATATGGATAATTACCGCCGGATGGCCGAAGGCTACGGCTATGAAAGCACGCCCGATCAGCTGGGCTGGGCGACGCCGATCTATGTGGCGGAAACCGACGCAATCGCGCGCAAGGAAGCCGAACAGCATATCGAAGACTTTTTCAACAAGTTCCTGTACTCGCCCATGGAATATAAAATGCCGCCGGGATATTCATCGCTCGGTTCCTACAAGAAGGTGATGGAGCAGAAGATGCGGGTCCGCATGAAACACCTGTCCTTCGACAATCTGATGGAAGAAGGCATGTTCATCTGCGGCAGCCCCAATACGGTGGTCGAGACATTGCAGAAACGGGAACAGGACATGAAATTCGAGAATCTGGTGGCCATGCTGCAATTCGGCGCCCTGTCGGCGGAAATGACCGACAAGAATTTGCGCATGTTCGCAAATGAGGTCATGCCGAAACTGCAGGCATCTTCGCCCCAGGGCGCACGCGAAACCATCCCGGCGGCGGAATGACACCCGCATGAACAGATCGGTCGCCATCGGGTACGGCTTCCTGGTGGCGGCCATTCTGATGTGGTCGGGCAATGCGGTCATCGCGCGGGCGGCCATGATGTCCGACGTGCCGCCGATCACCTTCAGCTTCTACCGCTGGCTGATCGCCTGCCTGGTCTTCCTGCCGTTTTCCGCCCGGGGCGTGTGGCTGCACCGGCATGTTTTCATCAAAAAATGGTGGTATTTCGCGTTCTTCGGGCTCATTTCGGTGGCCTGCTTCAACAGTTTTTTCTATATCGGGCTGCAAAGCACCACCGCCATTCAGGGGTCGCTGATCCAGGCCATCCTGCCGGTTCTGGTGCTGATGCTGGTGGTCACCGTGCTGCGCGAACCCATTGGCGGCCAGCAGATCCTGGGGGTCATCCTGTCGATCCTGGGCGCGGCGGTCATCCTGCTGCGCGGCGACCCGGAACTCGCGCTCTCCCTGCGGCTGAACATCGGCGATCTGTGGTGTCTGGGCGCGGTATTTTTATGGTCGATCCAGCTTTTGATCCTGCGCTGGAAACCGACCGAGATCCCCATGCCGGCCTTCATGACGGTGGTGGTCGCCTGGGGCGTGGCGTTCCTGGTTCCCGCCTGGCTGTGGGAAGCATCCACCGGGCGGGAACTGGTTCTGAACACCACCAATTTGATGTTCCTGGGTTATGTGGTGATCGCGGCAAGCGTTTTCGGCACGACCCTGTTCAACTCTGGCGTCCTGCGGGTGGGCCCCACGAATTCCGGCTATTTCGGCAATCTGTATCCGGTCTTCGCGTCGGTCCTCGCGGTGCTGTTTCTCGGCGAAAGCTTTGAATGGTTTCACGGGGCCGGCGGCGCGCTGGTGCTCAGCGGGATATATTTCGCGACCATGGCGCAAAGAAAAAGGGTCACGGTGGCGGAATGAACAAAGCGGCCACATCCAGAACGTCTCCGCCCGGCGTGATGGCCGCCTATCTGATGCTGACCGGCACGGCGTTGTTCTGGGCCGGCAACACCATCGTCGGGCGCGCGGTGATCGACGACCTGCCGCCCCTCGGGTTCGCCTTCTGGCGATCCTTCGGCGCGTTCCTGCTGATCGCGCCGTTCGGACTGCCCCGGGTCTGGCGCGCGCGGGACGCGGCCATCGCCCATTGGAAATTGCTGACCCTGCTGGGGCTGCTCGGCATGACCGCCTTCAGCGCGCTGGTGTTCGTGGCCCTGCACCATACGACCGGGGTCAACGGCTCATTGATCCAGGGTTCCCTGCCGGTGACCCTGGTGGTGCTGAGCTGGATCATTCTGGGCAACCGGATAAGCCGCCGCCAGGCCGTGGGCGTCGCGCTTGGCTTTGCCGGGCTGGCGACCATCGTCGCCCGGGGCGATTTCTCGGTGCTGACCGGCCTGACCTTCAATGTGGGCGATCCGGTCCTGTGGCTCGGGGTGTTCTGCCACGGGCTGTTTTCGATCCTGGTCACGCGCCGGCCCGCCGAAATCGATCTGGTCGCCTTGCTGACCATCGGGTTTTTTGTCGGCGCGGTGACCACCCTGCCGCTGCATATCTGGGAGATGTCCAACGGCCAGATGATCCCCTTCAATAGCGTGTCGATCATGGCAATCGCCTTCATCGCCCTGTTCCCATCGGTCCTGGCCCAGCTGTTCTGGGTCGAGGCGATCCAGCGCGTCGGCCCCGCCACCGCCGGTTACTTCATCTATCTGACGCCGGTGTTCGGGACCCTGATGGCGGTCATTCTGCTGGGTGAAATCTTCGCCTGGTTCCATGGCGTCGGCATCATGCTGATCTTCGGCGGCGTCTATCTGGCCACCGTGGCCAAATCCAAATGAGTTTCACATGAGTTTCGGGAGACCGAGTTTCGGGAGATGGGCGCCATGCGGCGCGAAATTCTGATCGCCTATGTCGCGCTCACCCTGTGCGCCCTGTTCTGGGCGGGCAGCGTCATATCCGGCCGCGCCGTCGCCGGCGAGGTTCCGCCGCTGGCGCTGAATTTCTGGCGTTGGGTTCTGGCCTTCGCGGTCGCCGCTCCGATCGGCGTTCCTTCCATGTGGCGTCAGCGCGGTCTGATCGCGGACAACTGGCGCATCCTGACACTTCTGGCGCTGCTCAACATGACCATATTCGGGTCGCTGGTTTTCGTCGGGCTGCAATATACCGGGGCCGTGAACGGATCGCTCCTGCTCGGAACCATGCCCATCAACATCGTGCTGGTGTCGTGGATCGTGGCGCGCGCGGGCATCACGGTCCGGGCGCTGGGCGGCGTGGCGCTGGGAATGATCGGGCTGCTGGCCATCGTGGCGCGGGGCGATGTGGCGGTGATCATGGGGTTGAGCTTCAATTCGGGCGATCTGGTGATCTGGCTCGCCATAGTGTCCTATGCGCTCTATTCGGTCTGGCTGCCGCGCGCGCCCAAATCCCTCGATCTCATGGCGTTGATGACGTCCATGTTCCTGATCGGCGCGCTGGCCGGGCTGCCGCTTTATCTGTGGGAAACCCTGACGCTGGGAAAACCGGTCCCGCTGACTTCGGCCACCGTCTGGTCGATCACCTATCTGGGGCTGTTTCCGTCATTGCTGGCGCAGATTTTCTGGACCGCCGCAATCCGCCGCGTCGGGGCCACCACGGCGGGATATTTCATCTACCTGTCGCCGGTGTTCGGCACGGTGATGGCGATTGCCTTTCTGGGCGAAGCCTTCGCCTGGTATCACGGCGCTGGCATCACCCTGATCTTCGCCGGCATCTTCATCGCGACCCATAGCCGCAAACCGGATCAAATAGACTCAGGTCCCGCGACGAAATAGGATTGTTCCTCTTTTCACTTCGGGAAAGGTGACATGACGGACAAGGCCGCGACTTTGCTCGACCGCGCGCGGGCGCTGGTTCCCACCCTGGCGGCGCGCGCGCCCGAGACCGAAACCCTGCGCCGGCTGCCCGGAGAAACAATGGCCGACATCAAAGCCGCCGGGCTTCATCACATGGGCAAGCCCGCCCGTCTCGGCGGGGCGGAACTGCCGCTCGACGCCACGGTCGATATTCTCGCCATGCTGGCGCGGGGCTGCACGTCGACGGCCTGGGTCTGCGGCGTCCACACGGATCATTCGATCATCGTCGGCATGTTTCCCCCGCGGGCAATCGACGACATCTGGGGCGATACGCCCGACGCCATGATTTCGGCCAGCTATTTCCCGTCGGGAACCAATGAACGGGTCGAGGGCGGATGGCGCCTGAGCGGAACCTGGGGGTTCGTCAGCGGCTGCGATCATGCCGACTGGTTCCTGCTCGGCAGCATGATCCCCGATCTGAAAAGCGGCGGTAAAAGCGGCGAACGCATCGCCTGCATCTGTCTGATGCCCCGGTCCGAAATAACCATCGAGGACAATTGGCATGTCATGGGGCTGTGCGGCACCGGGTCCAAGAATGTGACGGTCGAGGGCGGCTTCGTGCCGGACCACCGGATTTTGCCGATCCCGGCGATCAGCGGCGGCTGGCAAGCGCGCGGCAGGCCCGACGTGCCGCCCCTGTACCGCCTGCCCCATGTCTCGACGATCCCGTTTTTCTTTCAGGCCACGGCGCTGGGAATCGCGGAAAGCATGCTGGACGATTTCATCGAGCAGATGACTTCGCGGGACTCGTTCGGCAACCCGGTGGCCCAATTCGCCACGTTGCAGATGCATGTGGCGGAGGCGGCGGCGGAGATCGACTGCGCGCGGCTGCTGATCAAGCGCGACACGCTCGAGGCCATGGAATCCATGCGCGCCGGCGAGGAACTCAGCCTGGCGACCAAGGCGCGCAATCGCCGCGACCAGGCCTATTCCGCCAGGCTCTGCGGTCAGGCCATCGACCGCTTGTTCGGCGCGTCGGGCGCGCATAATATTTTTTCCGATAATGTGAGCCAGCGGAAATTCCGCGACATGCGGGCCGCGTCCAATCATATCGCGGCCAATTGGGATGTGGCGGGAACCACCTATGGGCGGGTCTCGTTCGGGCTCGACCCCCAAACCTGGCTGATTTGAGCCGGCTTACAGACCCCGGCCTATTAACAAGGGAGACCAACCGATGGCGGACGCAAGGGTGATCAGGATCGACGAGGCCCCGATTTTCAAACGCGGCGACGACGTCGAAACCCGGCTGTTGGTGGGCAGGGAAAATTGCGAAACCGCCGGCTTCACGTCGGGCACCACCCAGTTTCCACCCGGCAAGAAGGTGCCGTTCCACACCCATAATTGCGACGAACAGGTCACCATTCTGGACGGCGAGGCGCTGGTCGAGATCGACGGCCAGAAATCGGTTCCGGTCGGCCGCCACGACACGGTCTTCGTCCCCCAGGGGAAATCCCACCGCTTCATCAACCGGGGCGCGGGGCCGCTGACCATCCTGTGGCTGTACGACACCGACAACGTGACGCGGACTTTCACGGAAAGCGGCGAAACCGTCACCCACCTGTCGGAAGACGACCGGGTCACGCCGTAATTTCAAACCAGAACAAACTTCATCCCAACATTTCATCCCAACGCAAAAGGCAGCATCATGACGGAACGAAAAAGCATTGATATCGACGGGTTTGTCCACAAGAACCCCATCCCCAACGCATCCCGGATCGGCAATATCCTGATGACGGGGATCATTTACGGCAAGGATTCCAGGACCGACACGATCCCGGACACCATGGCCGGACAATGCGCCCTGGTGTTCGAGCATATGAAAAGCATCGTCGAAGCCGCCGGCGGCACGACGGAAAATATTCTCAAGGTCAATATCTACCTCAAGGACCCGGCGGACCGGGCGGCGGTCAATGGCGAATGGGTCAAGATGTTCCCCGACGAACATGCCCGGCCGGCGCGCCACAGCCATGGCGGCTGCAACCCGCCCTATCTGGTGGGCTGCGATTTCACCGCCGTGTTCGACTGATCAGTCTTTTTCCCGGCGTGCATTGCGGTCGCGGGCTTCGCTGTAGCCGACCCAGAGCACGCCGGAGAACACCACCGCGCCGCCGATCCATGACCAGATGTCGGGCAGTTCGGCGAACACCAGATATCCCAGGATACTGGCCCAGATCAGCTTGGTGAAATCCATCGGCAGGACGACGGTCGCATCGGCCTCGCGGAAAGCCTGTGAGATTGAAAGCTGCGCCAGGGTGCCGATGATCGCGATGACGAACGTGGTGCCGAGCTGGGCCAGGGTCGGTGTCTGCCACACGAACAGGGTCAGCACGAAGGCGATCGGCAATTGCAGGAAGGCCGCGTAGAACGCGATGGCGACGCTGGAATCTGTCCGCGCCAGTGACTTGATCGTTGTCATGGCCGCGGCCCAGAAGAATGCCGAGCCGAGCGCCAGCGCCGCGCCGCCGCTGACGTCCTGAATGCCGGGGCGCAGGATGATGAGGGCGCCTGCCAGCCCGAGCAGCAGACCGATGACGCGCGCGCGCCGCAGGGCTTCGCCCAGGATCATGACCGCGAACAGGCTGGCGAACAACGGCGAGGTAAAGCCCAGCGCCGTCACCTGGGTCAGGGGAATCAGGCCGATTGCGGTGAAGTAGGCCAGGATCGCCGCCGTATTCAGCACGGCCCGCAAACAATGCATGCCGAAATGCTGGGTCCGGAACGGATTTGCGCCGGGCCGCAGCAACAGGGGCAGAAGAAGCATGGTCCCGAAGAAATGACGCAGGAACGCGATCTCGAAAACCGGCAATTCCCGCACCAGCCCCTTGAGAATGGCCGCCATGGACATATTCAGGATAGCCGCCGCCATCATCAGCGCCATGCCGCGCACGGGCGGCGGAACGCGCTGATGGAAGCGAATCAATGGGGCGATGAATGACGGCATGCTGACGCTCTATATGTGCCTGAAAGCATCCGCTGACAATAAAGAAAACGGGGCCGCCTGGGCCCCGTTTCATATTTGGTGAAGCCGGCTCCGGCCCTCTCCCCCGCCCGGCCACCCACGGCAGGGTATCC